>NZ_JAXDEO010000067.1:0-28748 GCF_035064975.1 Pseudomonas sp. YuFO20 | reverse complement strand
GCATAGGCCCATCGCAATAGCGGAAAAGAAATCGTCATTTTTGCAGGAACCATGGGATTCATCAGATCGCTAAGATGAGTAAAAAACGTAGATATCTCCATGCAAGGTGAGATGCCCGCACGGTTACATTTGAGTTATCGAGCATGACGGTCGTCCTTGAGTAATGATGCCGGAAGCCTAGCTCATCTCGCCGTCGCCTTTCCCGGATCTACCCAGCTATTTGGATTCGATCTGACGCTCCTTTAGACCGAATTTGACCTGTACGTCCCTAGGTTATGACTGGCAGAGGTCGACCCAAAGCAGATGCTCAAGACAAAAGAGTCATCCAAGACAAATGATACAAATTCTGTTGCTCAAATCTTGGAGATGGGATGATCAGGCTGAAGCAACGTCGCGACTGCCATCACCAGCTCATCCATTGACCACGGCTTGTGCAGGTAAGTGGTTGAGCACGGTACTGTTGAGTGGGCCAGTTCGTAGCCAGAGGTGAGAACGGCCGCGGTTGAAGGCCATTTCGTTTTAACCATCGCAATGAATTCTGCGCCGCTGAGCTGGCCCGGTAGGCCATGATCAACGACTACCAATGGACAGCCGTTAGGCGTTCCCAGTAAGTAGGTCAACGCATCATCGGCAGATTCGAAATCCAAGGAGGGAAGGCCGATTTCAGCCAGGATGGTCACCATCAACATCCTCAGCGTGGGGTCGTCTTCAACTACGATCGCCCATCCACTCAGTGGTAAGAGTTTTTCCCATTTTGCCTTCACGCTTGGTCCTTATTCATACCACCATAGGCAGTAATGAGGTTGTACAAATTCAGGCACTTTTTGTCCCAGGCGATCCCTGAGAAAGGCGACTTCAGGGGCGGATCGGAAGAGACAAGTCGAAGCGGATAAGGGCCCCCTCTCTGGGAACTCAGCACCAAATTTAACGACAATCCCCCACTATTGGGGAATTATCCCTAAGGCAGTTGAAGTCTAGCGCGCCCAGCCCTAGGAAACCCTCCCCCCTTATCCGAAAAACTAATGTGCTTTATTCAGGAGCCGTTGGCTTCACTGTTGCGTTGCAGTCCATTGGTTCGCGCAGAATGCGCGAGAGCTCCATGGCTGATTGAAGGTCCAAATCGCGGCTCTGGTGGATGAGTTGTTTGGCCGCACTGATACCCGCCGCGTTATTCGCCGCAATTTGGCGGGCCAACTTGGATGTTTCATCCCAGAGGCTCGAATGAGTTACGACGACTTCGACAAAGCCCAGTGTGAAGGCCTCTTCAGCGGAGAACTTGCGCCCCGTCAAAACCACCAGGTTCGCTCGGCCCCGGCCGACAAGCCTGGATAATCTTACCGGGCCACCCGCGCCCGGAAATGCGCCCAAGGTGCTCACTTCGGGTAACGAAAAAAATGCTTGGTCCGAGGCGACTCGAATGTCGCAAGCCAGGGCGCATTCGAATGCTCCGGCGATTGCCGGGCCATTGATCATGGCTATTACGGGCACGCGCAGGGCCTCAATCATCTCAAGGCAACGCAAGAATGTAACGCGCGCTTCCTGTGTCTGTTCAGGCGTCAGCTTGGCACGTTCCTTCAGATCTGCTCCGGCCCCGAAAGCAGTACCTTCACCCGTGAGGATGAGTACCCGAAGATCCTGCCGGACCTTCAGGACGAGCAGGCAAGCCTCCAGTTCTTGCGCCATTTGCGCATTGAGCGCATTGCGTTGCTCTGGCCGGTTGAGCGCCAAGACGGTGATATGCGGTTCTATCTCCGTGAGTTTGATCGTCGTCCAGTTTCCAATGGTCATTAACAATCCTCGTTTGAGAAATAGAGCCCGTCAGATTTGCGGGACCGTTTGACGAGCTCTCCATATCGATGGACTGCAATCGAAGTGTCGGCTGAACCAACGAGAGAAGGCACTGAGTTCGGAAAAGCCCAGAACACTGGCTATCTCACCCAAAGGATGATTGGAGTGTGCCAGGTGACGCATGGCCAGTTCTGCACGCACTTGATCCAGCACAGAGGAGAACGTTTCACTTTCCTGTGCTAGCTTGCGATGCAGTGTTCGCCGGTCAAATCCCAGGTTGACCGCGACCTGTTCAACCGAGCAGCGCCCCGTGGGCAAGAGCATCCAGATCATCTGGCGAACTTGCTCAAGTAAAGCCGTTTTGGATTCTTCGCGAATGCTTTCCAGGTACTGATGAACGTAGCGGGCCATGTCCGGGTCGGCGCTGGGCAAGGTTTTGTCGAGGTCGGCGCTGCGGCAGACGATGCCATCCATCAAGCTATTGAATTGCACCGAGGTGGCGAACACTCGGCGGTGTCGGCTGTCGTCGAGCGGGGCAGCGTGACGGAAGCACACCACTGAAGGATGCCAGTGGTTACCCAGCAAGGTTTTCAGCAAGCGGTGGGTCACTGCCACTGAAAGCTCCATTGCCTGACGCACCACCAGGTTGCCCACAGTGACCTGTTCCATGCGCAAAACCACCACCCCGCCACTTTCCTCGATATTCAGTACCAGACCCTGATTGTGCAGGTAGAGGAAGTCGCGGAATGCCTGCAACGCTGAGCGGATAGTGGGCTCGTCACGCCATAGCAATGCCAGAGGCCCCAGGTTGGAAAGCTTGCGAGTTTCCGCCATGCGCAACCCAAAATCGTCCACTCCAGCCTCACGTGCCGAGCTTTCCAGCAACTGCGCGACCGCTTCGGTAGGGATTTTCAAATCAAGTTCAAGCAGGCATCGCGGATCGAGGCCAACGAGGCGCATTTGCTGCAGGTGATCAACATGCAGTGATCGGGAAATTTCCGCGTAGTTGGTCAAGCTGGCACTGCGAACGAGACCGCTCATGGGTATTTACCAGTCCGGGACAGCGATTTATCAGCTTAGCAGCTTGATGTCCCGCCAAGTCAAGTTGAATGGAGGGTAACGGGCGACACTGGGTCTCCACCAAAAAACGGAGCGTTATCCATGAAACTTCATGATCGAGTGGCCTTGGTGACCGGCGGAGCAGGTGGCCTTGGCCGAGCCATCGCCCTGCGTCTGGCCAGTGAAGGCGCCAGCGTGGTCATTTGCGACATCAACGCAACGGCGCTGGAAACCACCCGTGCTGAAATCGAAGAGCACGGCGTGCAGTGTCTGGCGCTGCGTTGTGATGTCTCGTCGAGCAGCGAAGTGATCGCGATGTTCGATCAGATAGACGCGCGGTTTGGCCCCCTGCACATCCTTGTCAATAACGCAGCTCGGGTGCCAGACAAGCCTCATGACGAAGCTCGACGCAAGCGCCATTACGCTCTGGTCACCCAGCCCGTGCGCCGTCAGTCACTGCAAATTACCAGCGCCATGGACGACGCTGAATGGAAGCGCTTTTGGGCGGTGAATGTCGACGGCGTGTTTTATTGCACCCGTGCCGCCTTACAGCGCATGGAGCCGCAGGGCTACGGCAAGATCATCAACATCGCGAGCATCGCCGGTATCTCCTCCATGGGGGCGCATAGCCCGCACTACTCGGCGACCAAGGGCGCAGTGATCGCATTCACCCGCGCGGTGGCCTACGAGGTGGCGGGCGCCAATGTCCAGGTCAATGCGATTTGCCCCGGAGGCGTGCGAACCCCGGCTTTTGAGCATTACCTCGATCAGCAATCACCTGAACAACTCAACACCATCAACCAACTCTTGCCGCTGGGGCGCCTGGGTGAGGCCGAGGAGTATGCGGCGCTGGTCTCTCACCTGGCCTCGGACGAGTGCTACCTGGTCGGTTCGATCATCAATGCCGGAGGTGGCAGCTACATCTGAGAGATGTCGCGCTGGTCAAGACAGTGTCCCGAAAGGTCAAGTCGATGTCCCGAACGGTCAAATCGAATTCCTTGGGTGATCTTAGAGTGGGTTCAACCGCTAACAAGAATAAGGAACCGCCCATGCCTCTTAATCAGTCCAAGCCGTTCACGCCGACCAGCGATGCCATGCGCGATGCCGGCAACTGGAATCCTGCCTGGGACACGTTGGCCGAACTGGATGCCGAGTGGATCGAGAAATTCCTCGCCATGGCCGTGCACCCCTTGCGCAAAGGCGTGCTGGAGCCAAAGACCATCGAACTGATCTCGATCGCCGTCGATGCTTCCTGCACACATCTGTATGCCCCCGGAGTGCGCCGTCATATCCGCAAGGCCCTGGAGCTTGGAGCGAGCGTAGACGAAGTGCTCGCAGTGCTGCAGCTGACCTCGGTGCTGGGCATCCACAGCATGGCGGTGGGTGCCCCGTTGCTCATCGAAGAAGCGCAGAAGCTGGCCGCCGACGGCCCGATGCAAGACACCTACTGAATTCATCCCGACACCGCATCCCGAGGTCAATCCCATGTTCTACACCCATGACTCGCTGTACCCGGAAAACCAGGACAAGCTGATCATCTCCGTCGCACCCTATGGTCCCGAGTGGGTGCCATCCGACTTTCCGGAAGATATTCCGGTCAGCATGGACGAGCAGGTGCAAAAGGCCGTTGATTGCTACAACGCCGGTGCCACTGTGCTCCACGTGCATGTACGCGAGGCGGACGGCAAGGGCTCCAAGCGCATGTCGATGTTCAACGAGATGCTGCATCGGCTGCGTGAAGCAGTGCCAAAAATGATTCTGCAGGTGGGTGGTTCCATCTCCTTTGCGCCTGAGCCTGGCAGCATTGCCCAATGGCCAGCCAATGACTCGCGTCACGCCTTGGCATTGCTCGAGACCAAGCCCGATCAAGTGACCATCGCCATCAACACTAGCCAGATGAACATCACCGAGTTGCTGACGGCGCAGGACGTTGAAGGCACGTCGATGGCTGATCCAGGCATGTGGGCAGCATTTCGTGACATGCATCTGGAAGCCGGTCCGAGCTTCTATGAAACCCACTTGCGTCTGCTGAGTGAAAACGGCATCCAGCCAAACTTCATGATGGCCCATGTTCATCAACTGGAAACCGTCGAGCACATTGTGCGCAACGGTCTGTACAAGGGCCCGCTGAACCTCTGCTACGTGGGAATCGGTGGCGGTGCTGCCGGGCGACATCCTGCCGATCTGGTCGAGTTTGCCCGTCGCGTGCCAGACGGTGCGGTACTGACCAACGAGTCGATCATGCGCACCATTTACCCGACCAATGCCATCGCCATTGCCATGGGGCACCACGTCCGGGTCGGCATTGAAGACTGCCTGACCGGGCCGCGTTACGAGCGCATGACCTCCGTACAACAGATCGAGTGGTGCGTGCAGCAGGCCCGGCACCTGGGCCGCGACATCGCCACTGCCGATGAAGCCCGCGCCACCATGAAGATCGGCGAAACCTACGCCAGCACGGATGAAACGCTCAAGGCACTGGGTTGGGCGCCGAATCGCCGACCGGGCCAACGGGGCAATTTGATGTGGGACTAGTCGCAAGCTGAAACCTGCGGTGGGTTCCCACCGCAGACATTCTTCGTGCGGCGCCAGCCGTACAGCCTTTGATCACGCTGTCAGTGAATCAACCAGGAGTGCCCGATATGGCTCTTCCCCTTAGCAGCACCGACATCGCCATGGATGACGCGCCACGGGTTTCACGTGGTTATGCCTGGCTGGTGTTCGCGCTCACATTTGGCTTGATGTTGTCCGACTACATGTCGCGTCAGGTCATCAATGCCGTTTTCCCTTCACTCAAGGCCGAATGGGCCTTGAGCGACACCCAGCTTGGCGCGCTGGTCAGCGCCGTCGCTCTGACCGTGGGAATCCTGACCTTTCCTGTGTCCCTGTTGGCCGATCGTTGGGGCCGCGTGAAAAGTGCCACGGCCATGGCCGTCATCTGGGGGCTGGCGACGATCGCCTGCGGCCTGAGTGGCAGCTTTGTCGCGATGCTCATGGCCCGCGCCGTGGTCGGGATGGGGGAGGCGGGTTACGGCTGTGCCGGTGGCGCCATTCTGCTCAGTGTTTTCCCACGTCGTCTGCACTCCACGGTGATTGGCGCCTTCCTTGCCGCCGCCTTGTTTGGCTCGGTACTCGGTGTGGTTCTGGGTGGCGTGCTGGCGCAACACTACGGCTGGCGCATGGCGTTCATTGCAGTGGGTGCGGGGGGCTTGTTGCTCGCCGTCATTTACCCGATGGTGGTGCGCGAGCCCGCCAAGGCTGTCATGCGAACCCCGGTCGCACGCATGCCATTAAAAGCCGTGCTGCGCGAACTGCTGACCAAGCCGACTTCGCAGTGGACCTACTTGGGGTCTGGCCTGCAAATGTTCATCCAGGGCTCGCTGATTGCCTGGATGCCCAGCTATCTGAACCGCTTCCATGGCATGGACATGACTCAGTCAGCGACCAGCGCCGGCCTGTTGGTTCTGATTGCGGGGATCGGCATGACCGGTGGTGGTGTGTTGGTTGATCGCCTGAGCCGTCGCGACGATCGCAACAAACTGCGCGTGCCCATGCTCTATGCGCTGATCTCGGCAGTCATTCTGCTGACCGCATTTGCGCTGCCACCCGGCCCGTTGCAATTGGTGCTGATCGGTCTTGGCCTGCTGGTGGGTGCTGGTTTCGCCGGGCCTTCCGGTGCGGCCATTTGCGATGTCTCCAACGCCTCGATCCATGCGTCGGCGCTCGCAGTCGTGGTATTGGCCAACAACATTATCGGGCTTGCACCTGGTCCGTTCATCACCGGTGTACTGGCCGATACCTTCGACTTGCGATTCGCCATGGCCCTGGTGCCACTGGCCGGTTTCTGCGCGGCTTTTGCCTACCTGCAGGCCAGCCGGCACTACCGCAATGATCTCGCCCGCCTGCAGCAGGAGGAGCGTACCTCATGAACGAACGTCTCTTCGCCTCAACACCGTGCCGGGTTGTTGCCCGCTGCGGCAGCGTCCTTGAGCGCAGAAAAACCGCCATTCCAACAATAATAGGTGACCGTCGATGCTCGGCCTGATGCAACACCAACCGCTGCTGATTTCCTCGCTGCTTGAACACGCCTGCGTTTCCCACCCGGACGCCGAGATTGTCTCGCGCACTGTCGAAGGCGGCATCCATCGCTGCACGTATGCTGACGTCGGCCGCCGCGCCGGGCAGATCGCCAACGCCCTGACCGCCCTCGGCGTACAACCGGGCGAGCGTATTGGCACGCTGGCCTGGAACGGTTACCGGCACATGGAGTTGTACTTCGGCGTCTCCGGGATGGGGGCTGTCCTGCATACCATCAACCCGCGGCTGTTCCCGGAGCAGATCGAGTTCATTGCCAACCATGGCGAAGACCAGTATCTGTTCTTCGACCTCAGTTTCGCTGCATTGGTGGAAGAGCTGGCACCGAAGCTGCCGACGGTCAAGGCCTTCATTGCCCTGTGCGATCGGACGAACATGCCCGATATCAAGGTCGACAATCTGCGCTGTTACGAGGAACTGCTGGCGGATTACTCGACACAGTTTGACTGGCCGCTGCTGGATGAAAACAGCGCCTCGTCGATGTGCTACACCTCTGGCACCACCGGTAACCCCAAGGGCGTGCTGTATTCGCATCGATCCTCTGTGCTGCATTCGATGATGTCCTGCACCCCAGGTGGCTTTTCCCTGTCGGCCAACGACGCCGCATTGATCGTGGTGCCGATGTTCCATGTCAACGCCTGGGGCATGCCCTATGCCGGCGCCTTGTCCGGCGCCAAGCTGGTATTGCCAGGCCCGGCCATGGACGGCGCCAGTTTGTATGCGCTGATGTGCGACGAAAGCGTGACCATGGCCCTCGGCGTACCGACCGTATGGATGATGCTGCAACAGTATGTTGAACAGGCCGGCCTCAAGCCTCGAGACGAGCTGGATCTGGACCGTGTAGTCATCGGTGGCGCTGCAGCACCGCGCGCGGTGGTTGAATGTTTCGAACGTCAGTTCGATGCCCGTGTCATGCACGCCTGGGGCATGACCGAGATGTCGCCGGTGGGTACGGTCTGCCATCCGCTGCCTAAACATGTCAATGCCAGCCTCGAACAACGCCTCGATCTGCAAGGAAAGCAAGGCCGGGCTCCCTACGGCGTGTCGATGAAGATCATCGATGGCGAGGGCAGGTGCTTGCCGCGTGATGGCAAGGCATTCGGTCACTTGCTGGTCAAAGGCCCGTGGATCGCCAGCAGCTACTTCGGCGGCGAAGGCGGCCCGATCCTCGACGGCGACGGTTGGTTCGACACCGGCGATATCGCCACTATCGATCCGGACGGCTACATGCAGATCACCGACCGCGCCAAGGATGTCATCAAGTCCGGCGGTGAGTGGATCTCCTCGATCGATCTGGAAAATGCGGTCATCGGCCATTCGGCCGTCGCCGAAGCAGCCGTGATTGGCATTGCCCATCCGAAATGGCAGGAGCGTCCGCTGCTGGTGGTGGTGCTCAAGGCGGGGCGTACCGCCAGTCGAGAAATGTTGCTGGATTTTCTTACCGAGAAAGTAGCGCGCTGGTGGCTGCCCGATGACGTGGTGTTCGTGGATGAACTGCCACACACCGCCACGGGCAAGGTGCAGAAACTCAAGTTACGGGAAATGTTCCGTGACTATCGGTTGCCCGCTTGAGTGACGGGTTCCGTTTACACCCTAAAAACAACAACAAAAAAACACACTACAGGTACATCAGAAATGAAGAGTAACAACCTCCTGCCCGCGCGGCGCCGGTTGCTGGCGACGGCCATCCTCACGGCCAGCCTGCCGACGGCCAATGCCATGGAACTGGACACGGGCAGTGAAGACTGGACCATCCGATTCGACAACACCGTCAAATACAACTACGGCGTGCGCACCGAGAGTGCCGACAAACGCATCCTCGGCACGCCCAACAGCAACGACGGTGATTACAACTTCCGCAAGGCCGGCACCAACATTAGCAACCGAGTCGACTTGCTGTCCGAGCTGGATGTGGTCTACCAGAACAAGACCGGTTTTCGTGTCAGCACGGCGAGCTGGTACGACAAGGCGTATGAAAATACCGGCTCGAACGCCAACCCGTTCCCCAATGGCAACGACGATTATTCTTCGATCGCCGGGTTTGGCGGTCGTCCAGGCGCGCCGGCCGTATTTGGCAGCCCGCACCTGAGCAACTATGCCCAGCGCTACTACAACGGACCGTCCGGTGAAGTGCTCGATGCCTTCGTGTTCTACAACACCCAGGTGGGCGACGATTCACAGCTCAGCATCAAGGCCGGCCAGCACAACGTGTTCTGGGGCGAGACGATTCTCAACCCGGTGCATTCGATCAGCTATGGCCAGTCCGGTCTCGACCTGGCCAAACTGGCGGCATCGCCGGGCACGGAAGCCAAGGAATTGTTCGTGCCACGCAACCAGATTTCCACGACCTTTACCCTCAACCCCGAGTTGACTGTAGGTGCGCAGTATTTCCTCGACTGGGATGCCGCGCGCTTGCCTGAGGCCGACACTTACTACGGTGGTTCCGACCTGGTGGGTTTTGGCGCTCAGTCGTTTCTCCTGGGGCACACAGGCGGCGCGGGCCTGGCCGGCCCAAATGGCACTCTGACCACCGTGCGCCGTGGCCACGACTACACCCCGGACAATCGTGGTGACTGGGGCCTGATGCTCAAGTGGTCGCCCGAGTGGCTGGACGGCACGGTGAGCGCCTACTACCGGAAAACGTCCGACATTCTTCCGCAAGCGATTCTCGATACTCGGGGCCTGACCAGTGTTGGCGGGGTAGCCGGGCTGCGCAACTCGATCAGCACGACCTCCTATGAATTCGCCTATGCCGATGACATCGACATCTACGGCCTCAGTCTGTCCAAGGAAGTGGGCGGGGTCAGCATCGGCAGTGATTTGAACATTCGCCACAACATGCCGCTGGCCAGCATTCCGGCAATCATCAGCGCCGCAGGGCCTGGCGGGTTGCAGGCCGGGCTTGGCTTGCTGCCGGCGCGTAATCCGGGTACCGGCGTGATCACCGATGTGCCGCGCGACGGTGACAGCATGGCCGCCACCGGCGACACGCTGCACTGGACCATCAACGGCCTGGTCGCTATCGCCGACACGCCGTTGTTCGATTCGGCCACCCTGTTGGGCGAGCTGTATTACAGCAACCTATTGAGCCTCGATAGCAAGAACAAGGCGCTCTACAAGGGCGAAGACACTTATCGCGGTGTCGACAAGCCAACCCGTGACAACTGGGGCATTGCCGTCAACTTCACGCCGACCTGGTACCAGGTGTTTCCCGGTGTGGACCTGAGCGCGCCGCTGTCGGTCAACGTCGGTATCGATGGCGTTTCACCTGTGGTAGCGGGCGGCGCGGAAGACGCCGGCAACTATGCCGTTGGCGTCAGCGCGGCGATCTACAACCAGTACTACGTCGACCTCAAGTACGTAGACGCCTTTGGTGAAACCACGAAGTGCGACGACGGCGCAACCGATGGCTCAACCCCTAACGCCCTGGATGGCACCCAGCGTTACACCTGCTATGGCGGCGGATACGCGTCGTTCTCCGGCGCAGGTGCCACGGAAGATCGTGGCGCTCTTTACCTGACCCTGAAAACCACTTTTTGATCCACGCATTGCTTGAAAGCAAGCAGGAGTACCAAAAATGAAATTTGCCTACACCTTCATGGCTGCTTCCATGGCCCTGGCACTCGTTGGTCCGGCCCACGCCGCAGTCGACGCCACCGAAGCCGCCAAACTGGGCAACCAGTTGACTCAGGTCGGCGCTGAAAAAGCCGGTAATGCCGACGGTTCCATTCCGGCCTATCAAGGGGGCCTGAACACCCCCCCCGCCGGCTTCAAGACGGGTGACAGATTGCGTCCCGATCCGTTCGCTTCTGAAAAGCCGCTGCTGGTGATCGACGGCAAGAACGTGGACCAATACAAGGGCCAGCTGACTGCGGTGACCGCCGAGTTGGCCAAGCGCTATCCAAGCTTTCGCATCGAAGTGTTCCCGACCCACCGCACGGCCGCGTTGCCTAAAGGCGTGCTGGACAACACGGTAAAAAATGCCACCGCGACGCGTTCCACTGAGGGCGGCAACTCCATTGAGAACGCGATGCCGGGCATTCCGTTTCCGATCCCCAAGACTGGTGCCGAAGCGATCTGGAACCACTTGCTGCGTTATCAGGGCGTCAATATCCAGACCAAGTACGATAGCTGGAACGTCGATTCTGCCGGTGTCGCCAGCCTGGCCACGACCGGCAGTGCGCAAATCAACTACGCCGCTTATGACGATCTGAGTAAACCGCTCGCGGCCGCCGACACCTACTACCAGATCAAGTTGGCCTACAGCGGTCCGGCCCGTCGTGCCGGTGAAGCCGTGTTGCTGCGCGATGCGGTCAACCCGCTGGAGCAACCACGGCGCGGCTGGCAGTACCTGCCAGGGCAGCGCCGCGTGAAGCTCGCGCCGAGCCTGGCCTACGATACGCCTAACCCGGGCGCCGCTGGCGCCGCCACCTGGGACGATGCGTTCGTCTTCAATGGTGCGCTGGACCGCTATGACTGGAAGCTGATCGGCAAGCAGGAAATGATCGTGCCGTACAACACTTACCGTGTGACCTATCAGAACGATCTGGAGCCGATGATGACCCCCAACCACTTGGCGCCTGAGTTCGTTCGCTGGGAAAAACATCGGGTGTGGGTAGTCGAGGCGACCCTCAAGACGGGCGCCCGGCACATTTATGCCAAGCGACGCTTCTACCTGGATGAGGACAGCTGGGTCGCCCTGGCCTCCGACCAATACGATGCGAACGGACAGCTCTATCGCGGCGTTTATACCTTCCTCAGCCAAAGCTACGACCAGCAGGTGCCGGATGCCTCGCCCTACCTGAGCTATGACCTGGTCGGTGGCACCTACAGCGCCGTCGGTTTTCCAGGCCCTTACGGCGGTATCAAGTACAGCGATGCCCTGAGCAAGACCCAGTGGTCGCCGGAATCGCTCGCGGGTGCCGGTATTCGTTAATGGCCTCGTTGCTTCTCCATGCTGCCTGATCCGTGATCGGACAGTTTTTGCGCCGGTTTGTGCTTGCGCGCAGGCCGGCGCCTTTTTGCCATGAGGGCGCGTCATGTGCTCCTACATAAAGAAAGTCATGCAGCTGGCGTTGGTCGTGACGTTGACGCTACACGGCGTTGTACAGGCGGCCAGCTTCGTTGACGTGCTGGATTTGCCAGCCAGGCCCAGCGTCCTGGCCATGCGTAGCCCCTTGCTCGACCTGGGCCACGCCGGGCAGCGCCTGGTTGCAGTGGGTCAGCGTGGCCACATTGTGTATTCCGATGATAACGGCTCCAGTTGGCAGCAGGCGGTAGTGCCCGTCAGCAGCGACCTGAACGCCGTGTATTTTCCAAGCGCCGAACAAGGCTGGGCGGTAGGTAACGATGGTGTGGTGTTGCACAGCAGTGACGCCGGTGCGACCTGGAGCAAGCAGCTCGACGGGCGCCAGATCGGCGATTTGATGTTCAAGCATTACAACGCACTAATGTTGGCCAAACCGGACAAGGAACAATGGGCCGTACTGGCCGCCGACGGCCAGCGGCTGATCGAGGAGGGCGCCGATAAACCATTTCTGGATGTCTGGTTCGCCAACGACACAGTGGGTTATGTGGTCGGCATGTTCAACCTGATCCTGCGCACCGAGGACGGTGGCCAGACCTGGACACCGTTCCAGGATCGCATCGACAACCCGCAAGGCTTTCACCTCAATGCCATCGCTTCAACGGGTGACGCGCTGTACATCGCTGGCGAGCAAGGGCTGGTGTTGAAATGGGACGATTCGCAGCAGCGCTTCACCGCTCTGGAAACGCCCTATAAAGGCAGCTACTTCGGCGTGGGCGGTCAACCTGGCGAGGTGTTCGTCTACGGACTGCGCGGCCAAGTCCTACGCAGTACCGATGGCGGCATCAACTGGAACCGGCTCGATAGCGGTCTGCAAACCAGCATCAGTTGCGCACTCCTTGATAACCACGGGCATTACCGGCTGTTCACCCAGTCCGGGCACATGCTGATGAGCCGAGGGGGTAACGCCCCACTGCAACTGGTGCCGCAGTCCCAACAGGCGCCAGTAGCTGGCGCAATCCTGGCGGCCGATGGCGCGCTGGTACTGGTCGGTAGCCGTGGCGTACGTGCGTTGCCCGGCCTGGAACAATAAGAATTCGAGTGAGTACCCTGACATGAGCAAATTGACGCAAGACACCATGCCCGTGATCCGCGAACTGGCGGACTTCGATCGGCGCTCCGGTAATCGGCTCGAACGGCTGGTGTTCAACCATCGTCCGCTGTTCATGCTGCTCATGACGCTGGCTACTTTAGTGCTGGGCTTTATGGCAGTGACCCGCCTGGAACTGCGCCCCAGCTTCGAGAAGATGATTCCGCAGAGCCAGCCATACATCCAGAATTTCCTCGAGAACCGCGCTTCGCTGCGCGGCCTGGGCAACTCGGTGCGGGTGGTGGTGGAGAACACTCAGGGCGATATTTTCGACCCCGGTTACCTGGACGTGCTCAAGCAGGTCAATGACCAGCTGTTCCTCACTGAAGGTGTCGACCGTGCGTGGATGAAGTCCTTGTGGAGCCCGGCGGTGCGCTGGACGGAAGTCACCGAAGAAGGCTTCCAGGGTGGCCCGGTGATGCCTGATACCTATTCGGGCCAGCCTGAACAGATCGAGCAACTGCGCCAGAACATCTCCCGCGCCGGTATCGTCGGCAGCCTGGTGGCCAGCGACTTCAAGTCGAGCATGCTGGTCGTGCCCTTGCTAGACAAAGCCGCGGCCGGTGGCCAGCGCATCAATTACCATCAGTTTTCGCAGATGCTCGAAGAGCAGTTGCGCGACAAGATCGAATTCGCCGGCGACAGCGCCGCGCGTAAATCCGGGGAAGAGGGCAAGGGCCAGTACAAGGTCCGGGTGATCGGTTTTGCCAAGCTGATGGGCGACCTGATCGACGGCCTGATCCAGGTGATGATGTTCTTCGGCCTGGCCGTGGTCACTTCGCTGATCATCATCTACGCCTACACCCGTTGCGTGCGAAGTACCTTGCTGGTGGTTGGCTGCTCGCTGATCGCGGTGGTCTGGCAACTGGGCATCGTCGCCTGGCTGGGCTACGCCATCGACCCGTATTCGGTGCTGGTACCGTTCCTGATCTTCGCCATCGGCGTGTCCCACGCGGCGCAGAAGATGAACGGCATCATGCAGGACATCGCCCGTGGCACGCACAAACTGATCGCGGCGCGCTACACCTTCCGCCGTCTGTTCATCGCCGGGGTTACCGCGTTGCTGGCGGACGCGGTGGGCTTCGCCGTGTTGATGCTGATCGACATTCCGGTGATCCAGGACCTGGCGATCACCGCCAGTATCGGCGTCGCGGTACTGATCTTCACTTCGCTGTTGCTGATGCCGGTGGCGCTGTCCTACATCGGCGTCGGCCGAAAGGCCGCCGAGCGTGCGCTGAAAATCGACACCCGTGCCGAGCACCACAAAGGCTTCGGCAAACTCTGGGACTTGCTCGATCGCTTCACCACCCGCAAGTGGGCCACTGGCGCCGTGTTGGTCGCGGTGCTGATGGGCATCGGCGGTTTCATGGTCAGCCTGCAGTTGAAGATCGGCGACCTTGAAAGCGGGGCGCCGGAGTTGCGCGCCGACTCGCGCTACAACCGCGACAACGCCTACATCACCAGCCACTACGCGCTGTCCAGCGACCTGTTCGCCGTGATGATCAAGACCGCGCCGGAAGGCTGCCTGAACTACAAGACCCTGGTCCTCGCCGATCGCCTGGCCTGGGAACTGCAGCAGTATCCGGGCGTGCAGGCCACCGCTTCGCTGGTCAACGCGGTACGGCAGATCACCGCCGGCACCTATGAGGGCAACCCCAAGCTCAACAACATCCAGCGCAACCAGGACGTGCTGAACTATGCCGCGCAGCAGGCCTCGGTCAACTCACCGGAGCTGTTCAACAACAATTGCTCGCTGATGCCGGTGATTGCCTTCCTCAAGGATCACAAGGCCGAGACCCTGGACGCCGTGGTGGCGATTGCCGACAAGTTTGCCAAGGAAAACAGCACCGAGGATCGCCAGTTCCTGCTGGCGGCCGGCAGTGCCGGCATCGAGGCGGCGACCAACATCGTGGTGCGCGAGGCCAACCGCACCATGCTGCTGTACGTCTACCTGGCGGTGACGCTGTTCTGCCTGATCACCTTCCGCAGCTGGCGGGCGACACTGGTGGCGTTGCTGCCGCTGGTGCTGACCTCGATCCTCTGCGAAGCACTGATGGTGGCCATGGGCATTGGCGTGAAAGTCGCGACACTGCCGGTGATCGCCCTGGGCGTGGGGATAGGCGTCGATTACGCCTTGTACCTGCTCAGCGTGCAATTGCACTTCCAGCGTCAGGGCCTGCCGCTGTCCCAGGCCTACCGCAACGCCGTGTCGTTCACCGGTCGGGTGGTCGGGCTGGTCGGCATCACCCTGGCGGCCGGCGTGGTGTGCTGGGTCTGGTCGCCGATCAAGTTCCAGGCCGACATGGGCATCCTGCTGACCTTCATGTTCCTGTGGAACATGCTCGGCGCGCTGATCCTGATTCCGGCACTGTCGTACTTCCTCTTGAATTCGCGATTGCACAAGAGCGCGCCTCTTGCACAGCCTTCAGTCTCTGATGCGCACCCCAAGGCTGATGCTGTTCATGTGCCGTGCGACATCGGGGGTGTGTCATGAGCCGGCGGATCGCGGTATCCGCATTGCAGGTGCCGGAAGTCGGCGAACGAATCCTGCTCGTAGACGAAGATTTGAGCATTGCACTGTTCAATGTCGATGGGCAGCTGTACGCCATTGACGACTGCTGTCCGCACCAAGGGGCTTCGTTGTGCAGCGGGCGTCTCGAAGGGCAGGTGATCAAGTGCTGCGCCCATGGTTTGCGCTTCGACCTGGCCAGCGGCTATTTGCTCAACTCGACACGCATGCGGGTCGCCAGTTATCCGGTCGAAGTCATCGACGGCGAAATGTTCATTGTCATAGTTTCCGAGGAATGCATCCCATGAGCAGCATCGCGCTCACCAGTGTCCAGAGTCGTGCGCGTGAGCTGGCGCCGGGCTTTATCGTGAGTTTAATCGTGGCCGCTGCGGCGACCTTTCTCTCAGAGCATTACGGTGCGCCGGTGATGCTCTTCGCCTTGTTGCTCGGCATGTCGGTGAACTTTCTCGCCGGGGATGGCAAATGCAAGGCTGGCATCGAGTTCACGGCGCGCAGCGTACTGCGTATCGGCGTTGCGCTATTGGGTATGCGCATCACGTTAGAGCAAATCGCTGCGCTAGGCTGGAAGCCAGTGGCGCTGGTGGTGATTGTGGTGGTAGCGACCATTGGAGTCTCAGTGATAGCCGCCAGGGTTCTGGGTTTCAAACGCATCTTCGGCCTGCTCACCGGCGGCGCCACGGCTATCTGTGGGGCTTCGGCAGCACTGGCGCTTGCCGCCGCGTTGCCCAACCATCCACAAAAGGAACGGGCGACCCTGTTCACCGTGATCGGCGTTTCGGCATTGTCCACCCTGGCAATGATCCTCTATCCGATGATCGCCAAATGGGCGGCCCTTACGCCACAAGAAGCCGGGGTGTTCCTGGGGGCGACCATCCATGACGTCGCGCAAGTGGTGGGCGCCGGCTACAGCATGTCCACCGAAACCGGAGATACCGCCACCGTGGTTAAGCTGATGCGTGTGGCCATGCTGCTGCCGGTGATTGTCTGCGCTGCCTTGGTGACCCGCATGCAGGGTGCCGATCCAACTGGCAAGCGACCGCCATTGTTGCCGATGTTCGCCGTCGGCTTTCTATTTTTGGCCTGCGTCAATAGCACCGGTTGGGTTCCTGCATTGATCCAAACCGGGGTTAATGAGCTGTCACGGTGGTGTCTGGTAATCGCCATCAGCGCGCTGGGCATGAAGACTCAGCTCAAGGAATTGGCCGCGGTTGGTATCAAGCCAATCCTGTTGATGATCGGCGAAACCGTATTTTTGGCAGCACTGGCGTTGCTTGTGCTGCATTGGTACCGCTAGCCGACGTGCCTAACGCAAAAATGTTGATTTAAAACACGAACAAACGAACCGTTTAAGCCAACCCTTTCGTGAACTTGCACGCAGCTATTTGGCGTCGGCGTCAACGTGGTCGATACCAACGTTGCGATGAGTGTGTTCAATTTCCTGGGGCCGTTGATTCCCTTTATCCCTCCTCCGTGTCGCATGGCGAGGGCCCGCTTGTTGTACTAAAAAATATCGACGTTGAATGTCTGCTTTTGGCCGATTTCTGCCTGTCGCCACAGTCAGTTTTGGGTCGGCCCAACTCATGAGCAAGAAGAGGGCTTAGTTAACAATCACCTCATGCAGTGCCCGCTTCAGTGTGCTGACCGTGCGCTCAATATTGTGCAGATTTTCGAGTCTGAACAGCCCAAAGCGAAAGGTATGGAAGTCGGCCGGCTCGTCGCATTGCAACGGCACTCCTGCCGCGATCTGCAGGTCGTAGTCGACAAATTTCTAGTTCTTCACGGATTGACGGGAAAGATGTTTTTCGGCCACTTGGTTGACCGCCTGGATTTTGAATTCTTCGGGATAATGCTGGTCACTCATGACACCTCCAAGACCTCATTCTAAGGGGATGTGTCTACGAAACTAGGGGCGATTAGTTCGTTTTGCGCCAATATCGGTCCACTGTTGTTGTTCCAACACCGAGCTTACGAGATACCTCTATTTTGCTGAGCCCTTCGGATTGGAGTTTTTGAATGGCATTGCGATTGTTCTCAGCACGTTTCCCTCGTACGCCTTGAATCGCGCCGGCACTGAATTCGCTGCGCAGCCTCCCTGTCTTGAGGTATTCATCGAGCTCGCTGCGTTGTTTGGCCTGATAGTCCCCTAAACTCAACGATGCCATGCGGGCCTCCACTGTAAAAAGCACGATGCTCGGCGTAACGCCTAAGCAGTCGCAAAGGGACAGAAACTTTGCGATCGAAATGCTTTGACGGCCTCGCTCTACGCTGGCGAGATACTCGCGACTCAGCGCCCTCGAACAGTCCTCCCGTTTAAGTCCGGCGTCTACTCTAATTTCTCTCAGCGTTTGCCCAAGAGCTTCCAGATATTCCATTGCTCTTCCGCGCAGCCGTAAAAGAGCAATAAGGCCATGCTTTGACACCCCACATCGCTGGGCTATAACATGTATATGTGGGGTGTCGATTCCTTGTCTTGCTAGCGCTCCTCCACACACACACACACCTGGACCGCAAGCCATACTGAGACTGCGGAACCAAGTCTCGCGCTGGCAACTGTCCACACCCAAGCTACCTTGGGAGGCGTCAGCCCATTCGCAACGGAGCAACTAGTGATTTACGTGCTTGACCCCAAGAGCCTCGCAGTTCATGCAAGGTCGCACTGTGAGGTTGAAGGCTCCTGCTTTCTCATAACTATCACCTCAATTCAAACGGGCAAACGAGACCGCGCGGCGATTGTCCGTTGCGCCTACGAGCTCCAGCACTATCTGAGTTTCGCACAGGATGTTCTCATTGAAGGCGTACAGATGCTTTGCCCGCCGAGTGTGGACGGTCGGGGATTTTGGAGCTTAGAGGACGTGATCCAGATTGTCTGTTTCAGGGGGGCCGAAGCTGACGAATCAGCAGTGGTTTACAAAACAGCGACAGGTACCTACAAGCTCGGAGAACTCGATCTTCGCAGAAAAAAAACTCGCCATGTCTGGTACTCGGAACATCGTCTCCATGCTCGTACTCCTCAAGTATCCGATCGGGTGCTGAATGAGAGCGAGTTGTTCCTTTATGCGGCCGTGCCTTGAATTCGCTAACCATGACCAGGAGGGAGCAGCGTGTTATTGGCCCCCACACTGATTTCGTTACCGAGCTTTTACTGACCCATCCGAGCGCCCGTCTGAAGCCTGTATAGGATTACCGCGCCTCATCGTGTGGAGTTGAAGGAGATGACTGCAAAAGGAGTGAATGGGCGGGGGACCATTTTTGTTTCTTCCATGAATGGTGACCACCACCAGTGGGTAGAACTAACCCATTACGGGAATCGTTATGAAGGGCAAACGCAAAGTCAAAACACTCAAGTGGCAGAATGCAGCGTCTCTCATGGCACACGCTCGCTGTATAGTCGACCGGCGTACGGCGCGGGCTTCACGATTCCTTGATGTCGCTTTGTCGCTAGGTAGAGAGTTTGAACCTGCTGGCCTGCTGGCAGGTGGCAGAAATCCATGCTCGCTGGAAGAGTGATCGGACCGGTTTACCACGTTTATCGGCTACGGCTGGAAGCGTTGTTGCACATTCCAGCCGACGCTGATGAACAAAGAATTCACGAAATTATCGCGGCGGGCTTCGAGCCTACGAGGATAAAGGCTTGGTGCGAGCAGAGCCTCTTCAGCACCGACGCCCTCAACCAGGTTATTTCGATGAGCACTCTCCATCGCCGATTAGCGCGCGGACAGCGCTTGACGTTGGGTGAGAGTGATCGATTGTTTCGACTTGCTCATGTAGCAGCCATGGCCGAAGCGGTGTTTGAGAACAAAGAAAAAGCACTGTTTTGGCTATGCAAACCGAACCTGCGTTTTGCGGGCACTCCTCCAATTGAGCTGCTTTCGACCTACCTAGGCACTCGCTTGATCGAGGAGTTGCTCATTGAGCATGCGGACTGGTTGCGTTGTGAGTAGTCGACACTATACAAGCTCGGTGCTCAGATCCACGCGGCCCCCGGCTCGACAAGGCTGCCGGTCTACTAATTATCTCAGTGCTCAGCGAGCGATGGGCCGGTTTATTCACGTTGGTTGGTGCGATAACGGCGATGAACAACACCAAAAATTTACTCATGCAACGCCAGATAGGCACTCGCTGTTATCGCCGTAATCCAGATCGAGCAGTCCGCACAACAAATCGGTGGAGGCAAGGAGCACTGAGCAGGAAAACGGAATCTACTTACCCATGCGGTTTCCTTGAGGCCAGATCGACCACTTTGCTGTCGTTCCTCTTAGCTTTGAGCACACGATTCTCGTCCATCAGTACTTCGTTGATGGAAGCAAGACTGGCGAGCTTGGTCTGTAGCTCTTCGATCTCCTGACGGTACGCTGCGGACTTTTTGCGTTCCGCAATCAAGTCTTGTTGTTTCACATCACGCATGGCACGACTGGAGCGACCTTGAGCCTCTCTTATAGCCTCGGCAATCCGCGGATAGTGGTTGTGAATTAGCGCCGTCGACACGCCCGCCTCGCGGGCGACTGCCGCGATGGTAATCTTGGATTCCCCAGGGCGGGCGCGTCCCTTCTGGATGCGGAGGAGGGCAAGTTTCAGGTCCTTCTCGCGATCCTCGGCAGGCTTGTAGTTGGTTGTCTTGTCCTTGGATTTCATGCGATTAAAGCCTCCGGCTCCATTCCCAATTGTATCAGTACGTCACGGCAGCGATTCAGGTCGCGCTCAACGCGCTGCCGGCCTCCCTCACCTATATCCGCGCAATACAACAGCCCTTTTAGGTCATCGTAGAGCCGCTGGTAAATGGGCGCGTGAGCACGACTAATTACTGCATGATTGCAGTTGCCGCAGCGGGTACGTTCAAGTGTATTGCCGACGCAACCGTCATTGTCCGCCGTGCACCAGGCATGACCGTTGCTGCGAATTGCAGTGCTCTCACTAATGGACTTCAGCATCGAGGCATGATCCTTGAAGATCAGCAGGTTCTGCGGCTCTCGCTGCCATTGCTTAAGCGCGCGGCCATAGCCCCCAGCCAAGCGTTCGTCACCGAGCCAATTATCGACGATACCGAGTTTTATATCTTCCAACTCCCCGTGAATATCGAAGAACAGATCAAGATCCAGATGCTGGCCCCATTTGTCGTCCATGGCATAGCCTAGTGTCATGTCCAGCGACCAGTGTGCGAAATGTTCTTTGAGGTAGCGAAGATCACCGTAACGGCTATGTGCGGCATAGTTGGCAAACTTGCGGCGGAACTGATGGCTAGAGAGACTCCAACTCAGGCCGCAGTCTTTCGTGAACTTCTTAAGGTGCAAACTCCAACTTCCGTTGCAAAGTGTTCGTACCTGATTGATTCTTGAATCTACACCGAGAAAGAGTGCGTCACGGTGCTTTTGGGCCTCCGCAATTTGCGGATCATGTGGATTGGCGCGGCGCCGCTGCATGATTTCGACAGCGATTTTAGCCTGATAGGGCGCGCTCCAGCGCTCCATTAGGCGCAGGGCGCGCACAGCGCCCTCGGGGATCATCCAGTCATGAATACCAACATCGGTTTTTTCAGACCGAGAGCGCATCCAGTGATAGACGATGCCTTCATTGTCCTTGGTGCGGTGGATCGCGCCTAACTGTACATTTACCAGCTCGTGGTTGCGACATCCGGAGGTGCTCGCAATGACGATGTAACAGGAAGTACGCAAATCGATTAGCGCTTCGTTGAACTTCCTCAGACTCCCCTTCCAACCTAGTGCTAGAAGTTGGCGGTTCTTGGCATTATTGAGGGTAGTCTTAGCTTGCCCTCTGTGCTGTATCGTCAGAGCATCCAATGCATCGCGTAGGTCGATCAGTTGAGGACCACGTTCTACTTGCTGATAGGCTCGCTCGAACAGGATGCAGAACACGTCATCGGGAATTAGGGGCGTTTTGCCGCTTTGGCGTTTACGGCCGATGAGCCCTGCCAATGCACACGAGGAGGTCTCGGGCCATGGATGGTTCGACATTCGGTCTTCGGTGAATTGACTGAGTTCATGGAGCGCTTCGACGGCTTTGAAACGACCTTCCAATCCAGAGCACGAAAGTGGCTTGCCCTTAGAATGATTGGTTTGTTGGTGCGCCTTGCAGCTGTCGATGTAGAGCCGGCAGATCATAGGTGTAGCAGCGAATAGCTGATTGATCTTAAGCGCCTCCAGATGCCGTAGAAATGGTATTGCATATTTAAAAAAACTATAAATTGTGCTGCCTTTTGGTCGCACACTCCCTTCGCGCCCTCGTCGTATGTAGCGGTATAGGATGGCCTTCATCACCTCTCTAAATGCCGGCGGCAAGATGTCGAAATCCAGGCGTCTATGCGCTCTCACAACATTGCTAGAGAAGCCGGTTAAATGCCAAGTATTGTCCCCATAAAAGCTGAGAGCGACCCACGTCCCATCGACTTGGGTGCTGCTAATAATTAGTACATCACGTTCGGCTTCAGAGAGCTCACGCACATCGTCGGGCTGGGCCACAATGGATGCACAGCTAGTTGCCGCCGAGTTGTTGTCGATCATGCAAAGATCTCCAAGCTATCAATCAGATCAACTGACCAAAACGAATGCGGTGAGGCACGGGCACGCTCTCGAGCAGCCTCCACAAGGGTGAGTTTGAATGTGCCGCGACGAATACCCTCGGCAACGATGTAGTGGTCGATCAAACGGGGAATGTGGGCGTACTCTCGTGCCCAGCGCCGCTTGTCCATACGTGAGCGTTCGGCCAGCACGCGGAAGTAGAAGCTGAACAGTTTGTACAGATCATCGGCTGTCACGGCGTAGTGATTGCATCGCAGGCAATTCATGAAATTCATGCAAGTCGCTCCCTCGCGCTTCGGGGCGTACAGCCCGTTCACCGGGTCGGCGCAGCGGCCCATGGGGGTATTCTTATACGTCTCCCTAATGGTGTTGGTTAGCAACTCTTGAACCAATACCTCTCCCATGAACTGCCAGTTGCGGCGCGCAATTTCACTTGGTGCCAAGTAATTACTATCGGCTACCCGCGGGGTATTGCCTAAAGCCGCGGCAGTGACTGCCAGATCGCCACCGGTCAGCTCGAAAATGCGGTTGGCGAAGGTCTTGCGAAGTCGAGAGATATTAATGCGCAAAGGCTTTCCGTCGCAGTCTGTCAGGCTATAGCGAGCTACAAGGCTGGCTATAGCCTCTCTCAACGATCCATCAGTCAACGCATTGATTTCGCCGGCGTTTCTATTAGAACGAGCGCGATACAGCCACACGCGGCCTTTGAGGTCGTCGGGTGCTTGTGAATCTAGAGATTCGGTAAGAGTCATCGTGCGACGGATTAACCGCTCCACGTTGGTCCTCACGTTTGGCGTCGATTCCAAAAGACGTTCGGCATCTGATGAGGCGCGGAGGGCCGCCTTGCTGGTGTTGTAACCTCGCCTTTTCCATAACACTAGGAATACAGTGTTGTCTTTGGGGTGCGGGCGCAGGCAGTCGCGGTCCATTTCCAGCAATGGTGTAGTATTACGCCCAGTGTGCAGTGCCACCACTAACAGGACGAAGCAAAGGAGTTCTCCAGTCACGGGTGCACCGTCGTCCCAGATCGGACTAATTGCGTGACGCAGCGCAACCGAAACCGCCTGCTGTTCGCGCTTGGATAGCGCCGTCTCGCCTTTTAGCTTGCGGTTGACGTTCGGAAAGGGATTCTTCGGGAAGGTGGCAGCATCACCGGAAGTAACTATATGGATCAGTCCCCGCGCTCCCAAGGCGATTAGCACGGGCTTAGTGTGCGAGTAATAGCTCTTCTGAGTGGTACTTTCCACGCTTAGCGCAGCGAGATGGCTGAGGTAACCGTCGATCAAGTCCCGGCTAACATCCTCCAAAACCAATTCACGGCCAAATGCCGTCGCTCGTAGCACGCAATACTCGAGGAAAAAGCGCATCCCCGTCCTGCAGTAGCTACTCACAGTGCTCGTCTCGACAATAGCGTCCCCATCTGCCAGAAAGCGTTCGATCTGGCGCTGGCAGGCATAGGTGATGGAATCGATGCCAGCGCCATACCAACGGGCAAAATCGAAGCTGCGGGACGGAGTGGGGTTCCTCCCGAACGCGACCTTGGTATTACTGGGTGGGATTACCTCTGGCAGAATCACCACGTTACCTGCCATATCGTGGCTGTGCTCGACTTGTGGCACACTGAGATCGGTCTTAGTAAATACCTTGCGTTTGCCCATCAAGTGGCCCCTGCCAGTGCGTTCAATTCATCGTCATACGCCAGTACCGCTTTGTCGGCCATTTCATTGACAAGGTGCAGGTACACCATGGTTGTCTGAATCGAACTGTGGCCGAGTTGTCGCTGAACGAAGACCAAAGGCTCCAGCCCACTCTCAGGGGTACGTTGGAGACTGACTAGGGTTTGGGTGGCGTATGTGTGCCGGAGCATGTGCGTATGGACCCGGACTCCAGCCCGCTTGCCGGTCTCGCTGATGATCCGGTTGAGGCTCTTGCCATCGTCACCATAGGATTCACCGGCCTGGTTAAGGAGCAAAGCCTTCTGTGGAGTCTTGCTTAGCGAGGCGCGCTCGCCGCGGATCTTTGTCACATAGCGATAGAGTTCAGCCATGAACTTGCGGCTGACGTAAATATCTCGTGGCTTGCTGCCCTTAGTCACCATACCGCTGCCGTCGGACGGGTCGAGCCGAATGCGGAAGTTGCGTTCGGTTCGTCCAACCTTGTCTGGGTCCAAGACATATGCCAGCGGAAAGGCAGCGATTTCCTCGCGGCGCAGACCTGTATGCAACGCCAGGCGAATCATCATCCTGTGATGAGGGTTCTCCGCTGCGGCCAGGAGAGATTTGATCTCGGCCATGCTTAGAAACTTGGGCAAGATCTTGTGGCAACGCGGCATCACATTGTTTGCCATCACCTGACCACCACTGGCATCGACATGCGCAAGGAAGCCCAATTCACGCTTTACGGTGCGCTCTTCATGACCGAACGGCAGGCGCTTCACCCAGCCATTATCTAGTGCGAATTCGTAGAACTTACAGATGTACGTCAGTCGCTGGCGTGTAGTGTTCAGAGCCAGGCCGCACGTGTCCAAGCAATAGTCTCGGTAGGCAGACACAAGACTCTTAGCCTCACCTCGATCTACGTCCCGCCAGTCCAGTTCGTGCGCTTGGAGGAAGCTGAAGAAATCATAAAGAGCACGTCCAGTACTTGGCCAGGAGCGTTTAGACCCTATAGCCCCGCGAAGTAAGTAGTGGCGAAAAAATTGATTGGCGGGGACACAACTCTCCATCGAGTCCCACAGAAGAACGGGGAATCCTGGGTAGGGTTGCCCAGCGATCACAAAGTCTTTAGTAGCCTTCACAAGCTCCATCTGCCATCCCTTACATCGACCAGATACCCAATCCCTTCAGCCTGCTTTAACAGATTCAGGGTCATTAGATCGCCCCTTAATCACCTGCTCAGGCTAGGAGTTCGTAAGGGGCTGCTATCTAATACAATAGGAATCTAACGCTTGCAAGGAGTCAGATCATTGCGTTACCACCAATATTTCCCGAAGTTTTCCGGATTGGCCCAGAACCGCGAGTTGAGCCAGTCGGGTACTTGTTTGTATTCAAGCAGATCATAGGTGAACAGGGTCAGTACCTGCTCGTCACGCTGGAAACGTTCGCTGGCTTGCAGTGCCAGTGAGAAAAAATCCGTTTCCTGCCAGCCGCTCGCCGGCAAGTCGGCCAATACCGCGATGCGGCTGGCGTTGAGGTTGCGGATGCCGCCAAGCAGGTTCAGGCCATCACGCTTGGGCAAATGTTCGAGGCAATCGACCACCAGCGCCAGGTCAAAGCGCAGCGCCGCCAACTCTGCGGGCAACGGCCCGGGCGCTGCGTGCGCCACGCTGCTGTCCGGATGCGCCAGCTTGAAAGCCTCAAGCGCGGGGAACTCGCTGGCGCCAATCAACAACAGGCGCGCGGGGGCGTAACGGTCGAGCAAAGCGGCCAGCGCCTGCTGCGGCGTGCGCGAAGAAATACCTGCAATCATCGAAGATCCTCAATCAGATTTACCAAGACTAGCCTGCCCGCCAGTTCGATCCTAGAGCGGGTTTGCGGCAAAAGTCACGATCCCCCGCGAACACGAGACAAAACTGCTATGGCCTATTGCTGGCGGAGATTAAAACTCCGGTCTTTACTCCCTGAATCGGTTCTAAGCCGATCCTTCAGGAGAAAACTAGATGAGCATAGTTCGGACAGCATTACCCCTGGTTCTGCTAACCAGTGTGTTGACTGGTTGCGCAGGTTTGCAAAAAACCGACTGGCCGATCTGTGCGGCGGTCGGTGGTGTCGTCGGCGCAGGTCTCGGGGCAATCGAGAGCTCGTCATGGGCCGGCTACGGCGCGCTGATTGCCGGCGGTACGGCGGCAGCCTATTGCTGGGTCCATGGTGATGGTGACGAAGACGGTGATGGTGTACTCGACAGCCGCGACAAGTGCCCGGGCACGCCAAAAGGCGTACGGGTCGATGCCGATGGCTGCCCACCACCAGCACCTGCTCCAGTGGTTGAAGAGGCCGTGGTGGTCAAGGAAGAAACCATCGTCATTCGCGATGTCAACTTCCAGTTCGACTCGGCCAAGCTGACAGCCGCCGATAAAGACAAGCTCAACACCATCGCCACTCGCCTGAAACAGGAAGCAGCCAGCGCCCAACTGACCGTGACCGGTCACACCGACAGCGTGGGCAGCGATGCCTACAACCAGAAACTGTCGGACAAACGCGCCCACTCCGTGGTGGAATATCTGATCGAAAGTGGTGTGCCTCGCAGCAGCTTCGTGTCGGTCACCGGGGCCGGTGAAAGCCAGCCGGTTGCCGATAACAAAACCGCTGACGGTCGCGCGATGAACCGTCGCACGGAAATCAAGATCAACCGCTAAACCCCTCGCATCCACGGCTTGTGCAGTCGTGGATGCGGGTCTTTACTCCTGTGTAACCGGCATTGGCCGGTGACACAGGAGCTTTCAAAAATGAGCAATCTCACACGGACCGTCTTGCCGGTTCTGCTGCTGGGCAGCCTGTTGACCGGTTGCGCTACTCACAGCGATGGCACTGCCCCCCTCAATCAACGTACCTGGCCGATCTGCAGCCTCCTTGGCGGACTCGTCGGCGGAGGTCTGGGCGCTATCGGAAGTAGCGGTTGGGCGGCCGGTGGAGCGGCGCTGGGTGTCTTGACCGGTGGTTTGATCTGTTATGCCCAGGACGGCGACGAAGACGACGATGGCGTATTCGACCGTCGCGATCGCTGCCCCGACACGCCCGCCAATACCCCTGTGGAGCATCATGGTTGCCCGCTGCCGCAATACCCGGCCAGCGTGAAACCTGAACCTGTGCAAGCCGAAGTCATCACCCTGAGCGATGCCGACGATGTGCTGTTTGCCTTCAATAGCGCTGACCTGACCCCCTCCATGCAAAGCAAACTCGATTCGATCATGGGCAAACTGCAGGACGCCAGCGTCGCGAGCATCAAGGTGATTGGTCATACCGACAGCGTCGGATCGGATGAGTACAACCTGCAACTGTCGCAGCAACGTGCAAGCAGCGTCGCCGGCTATCTGCTGAGCCAGGGCGTTGCACCGAACAAGGTCACCAGCGAAGGCAAGGGAGAAAGTGAGCCTGTTGCCGATAACGAAACCGAAGAAGGGCGCGCGAAGAATCGTCGCGTGGAATTGCACGTCAATCGCTGAGCCGCGCAATAGAGCCGTCGGACGATGATTTTCGTCGTTCCGTCGGCCATTTGCCATCTTCCTCGAGAATTTCCGTTTGCCCTCTGGCTTATCCTGCATGGAAGCCGTTACTGTGCGAGCAAATAATAATTCCCATCGGGGGCGCGTATGAAGGTGATATGGGGGCTGGGGAAGCTGTTGACCCTGGTGTTCTGGCTGGTGGTGCTGGTCAATCAGCTCACGCCGTTCGTCTATCCGCTGCACCTGCTGGTCGACCTGGCCGGCTGCCTGCTGGCGGGGCTTCATCTGCTGGAGGCGGTGTTCTGCTTCCGCACGCTCAGGGGCCGCGCCCACCCTTGGCTCGATCGCCTGAAGATCCTCTTTTTCGGCGTTTTCCACCTGCAAACCATTCCGGCTCCCACCGTATCTAAGGCCTCCCATGCGTAAACTCTGTCTGCTCGCTGCCCTCATCAGTCCATTGGCTTGCGCCCAGGTGGTGAGCGTTGAAACCAACTCGTTGATGCGCCTGCCCAACACCGCCAGCACCTTGCGACTGGAACGCCTGGAAGTGGCCGACTACGGCACCTTGCTGATTCCCTCGAACGTGACCGAAGTCACCGTCGGCGAACTGCACTTGGGTCGCGATGCGCGAATCACCATCGTCCCCGGCGAACAGGCGCTGGAACTCAAGGTCAATCGGGCCGAGTTGGCCGAGGGCAGCCAGATCACCGCGCGGGGTGCACCGGGGACTTACCAGAAGGCCGCCCGTTCCGGGCGCAATCTGGACTTGCAGATCAAGGCCCTGAATGCCCCGCAATTACGGGTGGATGCTCGCGGTGGCGCGGGTGCGCCAGGGTTCGTCGGCCTCGACGGGGCCAACGGTCAGGCACCGGGTTGCGCCTGGGGCCAGGCGGGTCGCGGTGCCGATGGCAGCGATGGCAGTGATGGCCAGGCCGGTGCGCCGGGCGCGGCGGTCAAGCTGGCCGTGCCGCGCGATTACCCGGCAGACAAGATCAAGGTTCAAGTGGCCGGCGGTGCCGGTGGCGTGGCCGGGCCTGGTGGCAAGCCAGGTGCCGGCGGCAAGGCCAAAGGCTGTCTTGTCTACAAGGCCGATGGCGGCAAGAGCGGCAAGCCTGGTGTTGACGGACAGCCAGGAATGGAGGGGGCTGCAGGGTCTGTGACGGTGCAGCGGTTGTAAACCATTTTTTGAATGGTGATTTTCCTGTAGGAGCTGGCTTGCCAGCGATGACGCCAGCACAGCCTACACCTCCGTCGCCTGACTCACCGCCTTCGCTGGCAAGCCAGCTCCTACAGGGGATCACCGCCAGACACAAATCCCGGCAACACCCAAAAAACCTGTAGGAGCTGGCTTGCCAGCGATGACGCCAGCACAGCCAACACCTCCTTCGCCTGACACACTGCCTTCG
>NZ_JAXDEO010000066.1:0-28814 GCF_035064975.1 Pseudomonas sp. YuFO20 | reverse complement strand
GGACTCGCCCTCGCTGCCGTTGGCTGTTTAGACTGCCACCGTGGCGCATTGACGCCTCGGCTGGGGCGAGTCCATCCAATTACAAGGGTCCGGTCAGGCTTCGACTTGACTCCACTGCTTGCTCAGGCGCTTGTCGGAGATCGGCACCTTGGTTCCCAACTGCTGGGCAAACAGCGAAACCCGGTATTCCTCCAGCCACCAGCGGTACAACTCCAGCTGCGGGTCGCGCTTGCCTTCCTGGGCGTGTTTGTTGGCGCGGGTCTGGTATTGCGTCCAGAGGCCGGACAACTCGCCGCTCCAGACCCGATCCCGTTGCACCTGGGCGCCGATTTTTTCGAAACGCTGTTCGATGGCCTTGAGGTAGCGCGGCAGTTCCTTGAGCCACTGCATCGGCGTTTCCCGGACAAACCCCGGATACACCAGATGGCTGAGCTGCTGCTTGATGTCGTTCAGGGCCACGGCTTGCGCCAGGTCGATCTTGCCCTTGAAGCGTTTTTGCAGGCCGTGCCAGTGCTTGAGGATTTCCAGGGTCAGCCTGGCCACGCGTTCGGCATGTTCGGTCCAGGCCCCGCGCTTGCGTTCGGCCAACGCGGCCAATCCGGCGCCATCCCGTGGCAGCGGGTCTTCACCGTCGAGGATGCAGCTGTCGAGGCTGGCCAACAGAATGTCTTCCACCAACGCATCGACACGCCCCATGTCGCGATACAGCAGGCCCAGCTCGGTCAGGCCCGGCAACTTGCCACGCAGGAACTTCGCCGGCTCCGCCAGTTGCTGCATCAGCAGGCGCTGCAAGGCGCGGCGATGCTGGAACTCGGCTTCGGCCGGGGTCGAGAAACGTCCTTCCTTGACCGTCCCCGCCTCTTCCACCAGCGCCGGATAGACCGTCATCGACAGCCCGGCGATCTTCTGCTGGGTTTTCTCGGCCACGGCGGCAAACACTTTCGGTTCGACCGGCTGCTGGCTTTTCGCGGTTTGCGGCACGGCCAGGGCGGCCTGGCTGGCTTCGGCGAAACGCGCGGTCAGTTCGGCCAGGTCGCGCCCTTCGCCGAGGAACTTGCCCTGGGCGTCGACGATTTCCAGGTTCATCCGCAGATGGCTTTCGACCTGCTGCGCGGCCTCGCTCCAGGCTTCATCGCTGACCCGGGCGCCGGTCATGCGCAGCAACTCGCGACCCAGGGCCTGGGGTAATGAACCTTCAGCGAAGGTCATGCGCTGCAACGCAGCCTTGACGAAGTCCGGCACCGGCACGAAATTCTTGCGCAAGGCCTTGGGCAGGTTGCGCACCAGGGCAATGCACTTGGCTTCGATCACCCCCGGCACCAGCCATTCCAGGCGTTCCGGCGGCAGCATCGGCAACAGCGGTGCCGGTACCCGCAGGGTCACGCCGTCGCGCGGGTGGTTCGGTTCGAAGTGGTAGCTCAGGGCCAATTCCAGGTCGCCGATGTGCAGCGTGTCCGGGTAATGCTGGGCGGTGACTTCACTGGCTTCGCGGGCCAGCACGTCCTCTTCGCGCATGATCAGCAGCTGCGGGTCTTTCTGGCTGTTGATCCGATACCAGCTGTCGAACGTCGCGGTCTGGTGGATCTCTGCCGGCAACCGCGCGTCGTAGAAGGCGTAGAGGGTTTCTTCGTCGGCGAGAATGTCCCGGCGACGGGCCTTGGCCTCCAGTTCGTCGAGTTGTTCCAGCAACTGCTTGTTGGCCGTCAGGCACTTGGCTTTCGACTGGATTTCGCCACGCACCAGCGCTTCGCGGATGAACAGTTCACGGGACACCACCGGATCGATCGGGCCGTAGTGCACCGGCCGGCGGCCGACCACGATCAGCCCGAACAGGGTGATCTGCTCGAAGGCCACGACCTGGCCACGCTTCTTCTCCCAATGGGGTTCGAAGTGGTTTTTCTTGATCAGGTGCCCGGCCAGCGGCTCGATCCAGTCGGCATCGATCTTGGCCACCATCCGCGCATACAGCTTGGTGGTTTCCACCAGTTCGGCGGTCATCAGCCACTGCGGGCGTTTCTTGCCGATACCCGACGACGGATGAATCCAGAAACGCCGCTGCCGCGCGCCGAGGTAATCGCCGTCTTCGGTTTTCTGGCCGATCTGGCTGAGCAAGCCCACCAGCACTGCCTTGTGCAGTTTCGGGTAATCCGCCGGCTCTTTGTTAAGGCTCAGCTGCATGTCGCGGCAGATGAGGCTCAACTGGCGATGGGAGTCGCGCCATTCACGCAAGCGCAGGTAGTTCAGGAAATTCTTGCGACACCAGTTACGCAGCGGGCTGGCGGTCAGCGCCTGGCGCTGCTCTTCGAACCCGCGCCACAGGTTGACCAGCCCGGCGAAGTCCGAGTCGGTATCTTTCCATTGCGCGTGGGCCTGGTCTGCGGCTTGCTGGCGCTCCGGTGGACGTTCGCGCGGGTCCTGGATCGACATGGCGCTGGCGACGATCAGCACTTCCTGCAGGCTGCCGAGCTTGGCCGCTTCGAGCAACATGCGGCCCATGCGCGGGTCCACCGGCAGTCGCGCCAGTTGCCGACCGAGCGGGGTCAACTGACTGTTGCGGTCCACCGCCGAGAGCTCTTGCAGCAGGTTGTAGCCGTCGCTGATCGCCTTGCCATCCGGCGGCTCGATGAACGGGAATGCGCTGACCTCGCCAAGGCGCAGGTGCAGCATCTGCAAGATAACGGCGGCGAGGTTGGTGCGCAGGATTTCCGGATCGGTGAATTCCGGGCGTCCGAGGAAATCTTCTTCGCTGTACAGGCGCACGCAGATGCCCGGCTCGACCCGTCCGCAGCGGCCTTTACGCTGGTTGGCGCTGGCCTGGGAAATGGCTTCGATGGGCAGGCGCTGGACCTTGGCGCGATAGCTGTAGCGACTGATGCGCGCGGTGCCGCTGTCGATCACGTAACGGATGCCCGGCACGGTCAGCGAGGTTTCCGCAACGTTGGTCGCCAGCACCACGCGACGGCCCGGGTGCGACTGGAAAATCCGCTGCTGCTCGGCCGGCGACAGACGCGCATACAACGGCAGGATCTCGGTGTGCTTGAGCTGGGCCTTGCGCAGCATGTCGGCGGCGTCGCGAATCTCGCGCTCGCCGGGCAGGAACACCAGCACGTCACCAGGGCTGCGGCGTTCGCTGCGCTCGTAGGCGGCAATTTCGTCGAGGGTGGCGAGGATCGCCTGATCCACCGTCAGGTCGTCCTCGACGCGGTTGCCCTCCTCATCCTGTTCCAGGGTCAGCGGGCGATACCAGGTGTCCACCGGGAAGGTACGGCCGGAGACTTCGACAATGGGCGCATCGTCGAAATGCTTGGAGAAACGCTCCAGGTCGATGGTTGCCGAAGTGATGATGACTTTCAGGTCCGGACGACGGGGCAGCAGGGTTTTCAGGTAACCGAGCAGGAAGTCGATGTTGAGGCTGCGTTCGTGGGCTTCGTCGACGATGATGGTGTCGTAGCGTTCCAGATAGCGGTCGTTCTGGGTTTCCGCCAGCAGGATGCCGTCGGTCATCAGTTTGATCAGGGTGTTGGAATCGCTCTGATCCTCGAAGCGCACCTGATAGCCGACCAGCGCGCCCAACGGCGTGCCGAGTTCTTCGGCAACCCGGGCTGCCACGCTACGTGCGGCGATTCGCCGTGGTTGGGTGTGGCCGATCAGGCCATGTTGGCCGCGGCCGATTTCCAGGCAGATCTTCGGCAACTGGGTGGTTTTACCCGAGCCGGTCTCGCCGGCGATGATCAGCACCTGGTGCTTTTCCAGCGCTTTCTTGATTTCGTCGCGCTTGGCGGCGATCGGCAGGCTGTCGTCGTAACGAATCACCGGCAGGCTGGCGCGCCGGGCCAGCACCTGGTCACAGGACGCCTGCATCCGCGCCACCCACTGGGCCAGCTTGGCCTCGTCAGGTTTCTTGCGCAGCTCAAGCAACTGCCGCCGCAGCCGGTGGCGGTCGGCAAGCATGGCGTGATCGAGGTTTTTCAGCAGTTTGTCGATGGAGGGCGATTCGTCGGTCATCGGGTACGCAATTCAGTCGTCTAGTGGCGCAGGTCGGGGATTGTCGCAGATTTGAAGGACGAGCGAGATCCCTTGTAGGAGCCGGCTTGCCGGCGAAGGCGTCGGCACTGGCGATGCAAGGCTCAGGATTGCCTTCGCCGGCAAGCCGGCTCCTACAGGGGGGATGGGGTTATTCGGTATCGTGGCCTTTACGCCGATACGGAAACACATCGATCACCTTCCCTGCCCGAATCGCCTCCTGCAGGCTTTTCCAGTAGTCAGCGTTGTACAACTCGCCATGCAGCTGATCGAACAACTTGCGCTGCCCCGAATCGGCAAACAAAAACGGCGGGAATTCCTCGGGGAACACATCCAGCGGCCCGATCGAATACCACGGCTCGGACGCCATTTCATCTTCCGGCGTGCGCGGTTGCGGGATGTGGCGGAAGTTGGCCTCGGTCAGGAAGCAGATCTCGTCATAGTCGTAGAACACCACCCGTCCGTGACGGGTAACGCCGAAGTTCTTCAGCAGCATGTCACCGGGAAAGATGTTCGCCGCCGCCAGTTGCTTGATCGCCAGGCCGTAATCCTCCAGGGCCTCGCGCACCTGCGCGTCGTTGGCGTTTTCCAGGTACAGGTTCAGCGGCGTCATGCGCCGTTCGGTCCAGCAGTGGCGGATCAGCACCGTGTCGCCTTCCACCGACACCGTGGACGGCGCGACGTCCAGCAGTTCTTCCAGGCACGCCGGGTCGAACTTGCTCAGCGGGAAGCGGAAATCGGCGAACTCCTGGGTGTCGGCCATGCGCCCGACGCGGTCGACGCTTTTTACCAGCCGGTACTTCTCGATCACAGTCGCGCGGTCGACGTTTTTTGACGGGGAGAAGCGGTCCTTGATGATTTTGAACACGGTGTTGAACCCCGGCAGGGTGAACACGCTCATGACCATGCCGCGCACGCCGGGGGCCATGATGAACTGGTCGTCGGTGTTGGCCAGGTGGTTGATCAACGCCCGATAGAACTCGGACTTGCCATGCTTGTAGAAACCGATCGAGGTGTACAGCTCGGCGATGTGCTTGCCCGGCAGGATGCGCTTGAGGAAGCCGATGAACTCCGCCGGCACCGGCACATCGACCATGAAATAGGAACGGGTGAACGAGAAGATGATCGACACGTCCGCTTCGTCGGTGATCAGCGCGTCGATCTGGATACCGCGCCCCTCCAGGTGCAGCAGCGGGATCGCCAGCGGCCATTGCTCATCGGCGGTGTAGATACGCCCCACCAGGTAGGCGCCCTTGTTGCGGTAGAGCACCGAGGAAAACAGTTCGACGCCAAGCTCCGGGTCCTTGCACACCCAGTCCGGCAGGTTCTCGCGCAGTTGCGCTTCAAGGCGGCGCAGGTCGCCGGGCAGGTCGGCGTATTCCTCGCTGAAGCGATAGTCGGCAAAGATGCTCGCCAGCATGCCCGCCAGCTGGCCTTGGGGTTTGTAGGTGCGGGTTTGCGCGGCGCGGGCCCGGCGCAGGCTCGGCCGCGTGGTGTGGATGAACATGCAGCCGTCGCTGATCAGGTCATGGCTGAACAGCCCGCAGAAAATCGAGTTGTACCAGGTCTCGGACAATTCATCGTCGAAACGCAGGTCGATCAGACTGATGTAGGCGCTCTTGACCAGCGGCCAGCAACTGACGTCCAGGGTGTCACTGTCGAACGCGATGCGCAGCCGTTCCACGGTTTCGCTGACTTTTTCTTCGTAGAGATTGATCCGCGCGGCCGACGCGACCTGCGTCTCCTGCCACTGGGCCTGCTCGAAGCGGGCCCGCGCACCGTCGGTGATCTGCCGGAAATGCTCGCGGTAATCGTCAAAGCCATCGAGGATCATTCGGGCGATATCGGCGGCTGGCCATTGCTGCGGCATGGTGAGACCTCTGCGGGAATTCGTGAGCCCTGAGCTTAGCCAGTGAAGCGGGTGCAGGAGAAGCGTAATTTTGCGCCCGGGTTATTTGCCGGTTTTTCGGTTGCCATCGATCAGCCGCTCGGCAACACTCTCGTCCCCATAAAGGAAGGAGAGCAGCGTGAACCCCGTCGATATTGTCCGTTTACTGTCACTGGCGGCCATCTGGGGTGCGAGCTTTCTGTTCATGCGCATCATCGCCCCGGTGATTGGTACCATCCCCACGGCCTTTTTCCGCGTGTCGATTGCCGCTACCGGCCTGTTGCTGATCCTCGGGCTGATGCGCATCAGCTGGGATTTCAAAGGCAAACTCAAGACCGTGATGCTGCTCGGGGTGATCAACTCGGGGATTCCGGCCACCCTGTATTCCGTAGCCGCCCAAGTGCTGCCGGCCGGGTACTCGGCCATTTTCAACGCCACCACACCGCTGATGGGCGTGTTGATCGGCGGCTTGTTCTTCCATGAGCGACTCACCGGCGCCAAGCTCGGCGGGGTATTTCTCGGCTTGTTCGGCGTTGGCGTGCTGACGCGCGCGGGCCCGGTGGCATTCGATATGCAATTGCTGATGGGCGCCCTCGCCTGCCTGCTCGCCACCACCTGTTATGGCTTTGCCGGTTTTCTAGCACGCCGCTGGCTGGATCAGGCCGGTGGGCTCGACAGCCGTCTGTCTGCGCTGGGCAGCATGCTCGGGGCGACGTTGTTCCTGCTGCCGCTGTTCGGCTACAGCGTGATCAGCCAGCCGCCAGCGAGCTGGGGTGGCTGGGATGTCTGGTTGTCGTTGCTGGGATTGGGGTTGGTCTGTACTGCGCTGGCGTACATCGTTTACTTCCGCTTGCTCAGCTCGGTCGGGCCGGTGAGGTCGATGACCACGACCTTCCTGATCCCGCCATTCGGGGTGTTGTGGGGGGCGCTGTTGCTGGGTGAGCCTTTGTCCATGGCGCATGTGTATGGCGGGGTGTTGATTGCGGCGGCGTTGTGGCTGGTGTTGAAGCCTGCGGTGAAGGCAATTGAGGTGGGAGCCAGGTAATTTGTGGTGAGCTTGATGACGCCTTCGCTGGCAAGCCAGCTCCTACAGGTTTCGAGCACGCCGCAAAACCTGTAGGAGCTGGCTTGCCAGCGATAGCGGTCATCCAGACACTACAAGGTTGACTGACTCACCTCCCCATCCACCAACCGCCGAATCCCCAGCGGATTGGCGTTCTGCAACGCCTCGGGCAACAACGCATCCGGGTAATTCTGGAGGCACACCGGGCGCAGGAAGCGATCGATCGCCAACGTCCCCACCGAGGTCCCGCGCGAATCGGACGTTGCCGGATAAGGCCCGCCATGCACCATCGCCTCGCACACCTCGACCCCGGTCGGATAACCATTGAGCAAAATCCGCCCGACCTTTTCCTGCAACATCTCCGCCAGCCAGCGGTACTCCAGCAGCTCATCCGCCTCGCCAATCAAGGTCGCGGTCAGTTGCCCGCGCAGCCCCTGCAGCGCCTGCGCCAACTGCGCACGGCTCTCGACTTCCACGACGATGGTGGTCGGCCCGAACACTTCTTCCTGAAGCAGTTCATCACCCTTGAGCAACAGGCCGACATCGGCCTTGAACACTTGCGGCTGCGCCTGACTGCCCTGCTGCGGCTTGCCCGCCAGATGGGTCAGCCCCGGATGTTCGTGCAGCTCGCCCAGGCCTCGGCTGTAACTGGCCAGCGCGCCAGCATTGAGCATGGTTTGCGCAGGTTGCTGGTTCATGCTCGCGCAAAAGGTTTCGAGAAACGTGCTGAACTGCGGCGAACGCAGGCCGATGACCAGGCCAGGGTTGGTACAGAACTGGCCACAGCCCAGGGTCACTGAACCGGCAAGCTGCGTCGCGATCTGTTCACCCCGTACGGCAAGCGCCTCGGGCAGCAGGAACACCGGGTTGATACTCGACATCTCGGCGAACACCGGGATCGGCTGTGACCGGGTCGCGGCCATGTGACTCAGGGCATTGCCGCCCTTGAGCGAGCCGGTGAAACCCACGGCCTGGATCGCCGGGTGCTTGACCAGCCACTCACCGACGCCACCGCCGTAGATCATGTTGAACACCCCCGCAGGCATTTCCGTGCGCTCGGCGGCGCGGATGATTGCGTCCGCCACCCACTCGGCGGTTGCCATGTGCCCGCTGTGGGCCTTGAACACCACCGGGCATCCGGCGGCCAGGGCCGAGGCGGTATCGCCACCGGCGGTGGAGAATGCCAACGGAAAGTTGCTGGCGCCGAACACCGCCACCGGGCCCAGGGCGATGCGGTATTGACGCAGGTCCGGGCGTGGCAATGGCTGGCGATCCGGCAACGCCCGGTCGATGCGCGCACCGTAGAAATCACCGCGACGCAGGACCTTGGCGAACAGGCGCAACTGGCCGCTGGTGCGAGCGCGTTCACCCTGGATACGCCCGGCCGGTAATGCGGTTTCGCGGCACACGGTGGCGACGAAGTCATCGCCCAGGGCATCGATTTCATCGGCGATGGCATCGAGGAAGGTCGCGCGTTTTTCTGCACTGAGATTACGGTAGATCGGGTACGCCGCGGCGGCGGCTTTGGCGGCGGCATCCACCTCGGCTTCGGATGCCTGGAAGAAGGTGCCGGGCAAAGGCTCACCGGTGGTCGCGTCGAGGCTTTGCAGGTGCAAGTTGCCGTTGGCGCTGCGGCGGCCGCCGATGTAGTTGTGTCCAAGTATCGTGGTCATTGCGGATTCCTTGATCGATTACAGACCTGTAGGAGCCGGCTTGCCGGCGAAGGCCACGGCACGGCAAACATCAACGTCGCGTGAAAAATCGCTTTCGCCGGCAAGCCGGCTCCTACAGGGGTTAAAGCGTGCGCACCTGACCGATTGCCAACGGCTGGGCACTTTCACCGATGCCGTTCACCAGCGGCGCTCCGAACTCATCGAGGCTGATCTGGAAGCGGTCCCCCGGCTGGGTCTTGATGCCATCGGCAAACGACAGCGTGGCGGTGCCGAAGTAGTGCACGTGCACATCACCGGGACGCAGGAACTGCGCGTACTTGAAGTGGTGGAATTCGAGGTTGGCCAGGCTGTGGCACATGTTGTCTTCGCCGCTGAGAAACTCCTTTTCCCAGATCGTCTTGCCATCGCGCTTGATGCGGCTGGTGCCCTCCAGGTGCCTGGGCAATTCGCCGACGCGCAGCTCCGGTCCATAGGAGCAGCAGCGCAGTTTCGAATGGGCGAGGTACAGGTAGTTGCGCCGCTCCATGACATGGTCGGAGAACTCATTGCCCAATGCATAACCGACGCGATACGGCAGGCCGTCGTCGCCGATCACGTAGAGCCCGGTCAGCTCCGGCTCTTCGCCGGCGTCTTCGGCAAAGGGCGGCACCGGAAAGTCCGCGCCGGGACGCACGACGATGCTGCCGTCGCCCTTGTAGAACCATTCCGGCTGCGCACCGACCTGCCCGGCCGCGGGCTTGCCGCCCTCCAGGCCCCATTTGAAAATGCGCATGGTGTCGGTCATGGCGGTTTCGACGGCACCTTCCTGCTGGTGCATCTTGTCCCGCGCCGAGGCGCTGCCCAGATGGGTCAGGCCGGTGCCGCTGATCAGGCAATGGGCCGGGTCTTCGTGGTCCAGCGGTGGCAGCACCTGGCGCTGCTGCAACAGCTGGGCGTAGTCCGGGCCCGGTTCGGTGCCGCGCAGGGCGACTTCTTCCTGCAGGCTGCGTTGGCCGCGGATCGCCGCGAGTGCCAGTTCACGGGTGCTGCGGGTGCCTTTAAGCACCTGGACCTGTGCCCCGTCGATCAGTCCGACCTGGCGCTCACCGGCAGTGTTTTCAAATTGAATCAGGCGCATGTCGCCTCCGCAAAGTCATGGACGGCGCCGCCGGATGACGGCGCCTCAAGGTCACTCGATGATGTTGAAGTCGCTCAAATACTCATCGGAGATTTCCAGGCCCAGGCCCGGCTTGTCGTCGTCGAGCTGGATGTAGCCGTTGACTGGTTGCGGCTCGCCCTTGAATACGTAGTAGAAGAGTTCGTTGCCGACTTCGACGTCGAACACCGGGAAGAACTCGGCCATGGGCGACGCCGTGGTGGACATGGTCAGGTGGTAGTTGTGCATCTGCCCGGCGTGGGGGATCACCGGCACCGACCAGGCCTCGGCCATGGCGTTGATCTTGCGCGCGGCGGTGATGCCGCCGACGCGGTTGGTGTCGTACTGGATCACGTCGATCGCACGGCGTTCCAGCAGGTCCTTGAAGCCGTACGAGGTGAACTCGTGCTCGCCGCCGGAGATCGGCATGATGCCCATTTTTTTCAGCTCGATGTAGCCCTCGATGTCGTCGGCGATCACCGGTTCTTCCAGCCAGCGCGGCTCGAACTCGGCCAGTTTGGGCAACATGCGGCGGGCGTATTCCAGGGTCCAGCCCATGTAGCATTCGAGCATGATGTCGACGTCGGGGCCGGCCAGGTTACGCAGGGCGCGCACTTGTTCGATGTTCTTGCGCATGCCCGCCGGACCGTCTTTCGGGCCGTAGCCGAAGCGCATTTTCAGCGCGGTGAAGCCCTGGTTCAGATAGCCCTGGGCCTCTTCGAGGAACAGGTCGAGGTTGTCGTTGGCGTAGAGCTTGGAGGCGTAGGTCCAGATCTTTTCCTTGGTGCGGCCGCCGAGCAGTTTGAACACCGGCTTGTTGACCGCCTTGCCCATGATGTCCCAGATGGCGATGTCGATCGCCGAGATGGCCGCCATGCCAATGCCCTTGCGGCCCCAGGCGTGGCTCTGGCGGTACATTTTCTGCCAGATGTATTCGTTGTCGAACGGGTCTTCACCAATCGCGATGGGTGCCAGGTAGGTGTCGATGATTTCCTTGGCTACACGGGGCGCCAGGGCGCAGTTGCCGATGCCGACAAGACCGGTGTCGGTCTCGACTTCCACCACCAGCCAGCCGTGGAAACGGAACGAGCCCATGGCGTCGCCGCGCTCGAACAGGATGTCGCTGGCGTTGGTGCAGAAGTGCGCTTGGGGTGGGACGACTTTGCCTTTCCACTCGAATACGCGGGTACGGATCGCTTTGATTTTCATGAATACGGTTTCCTTGCGCTGCCGGCTTCTTGTCATTGTTGTGTCGCTGCGTGGAGCCGCTCGGATGACGGTTCCAGGCATTCGATGGAGCGACTGTAGCCAGCGCCCGAAGGTGCGGATAATCACTTATGCGTATCCGGCGATAACCTGGGGTGATAGGAAAAAGCAGTAATCCCCTAGATCGAGTTATCGGGGCAATACATAAAACTGTAGGAGCTGGCTTGCCAGCGAAAGCGGCCCGACAGGCACCTCAGGGGTGTCTGTCAGGCCGTCTTCGCTGGCAAGCCAGCTCCTACAGGGGTATTGCGTTGTGTCAGTAGCTGTTGCCACCCATCCGGCAGGCAATCTCGAACGCCTGGCGAGTCGCGCCGACATTCGCCTTGCCCTGCCCCGCGATATCGAACGCGGTGCCGTGGGCCGGCGTGGTGATCGGGATGGGCAGGCCACCCTGGACCGTGACGCCACGGGAGAAGCCCATCAACTTGATCGCGATCTGCCCCTGGTCGTGGTACATCGTCACCACCGCGTCAAAGGCGCTGGCATCACCCTGGACCTTGAGAAAAATCGTGTCCCCCGGATACGGCCCTTCCGCCGCGATCCCCAGTGCCTGGGCCGAACGCACGGCCGGGCCGATGATGTCCAGCTCTTCGCGACCGAACGAGCCGTTGTCGCCGTTGTGCGGGTTCAGGCCGCAAACGCCGATGCGCGGTTTTTCCAGGCCGTTGCGCTTGAGCGCGGTGTCGATCAGTTGAATCGCTTCCACCACCCGCGCCTGGCTGAGCAGGCCCGGGACTTCAGCCAACGCCACGTGGGAGGTCACACGGGAAGTCCACAGATTGTCGAGCACGTTGAATTCACAGAACGGCCCGTGGAAATCCAGCAGCTCGGCGAACCAGTGCAACTCATCGTTGTGGGCCATGCCGGCCATGTGCAACGAAGTCTTGTTCAGCGGCCCGAACAATATCGCGTCGGTGGTCCCGGCCTCGGTCAGGCGCAGGGCGACCTCCAGGGTGTCGAGGCTGTAGCGACCGCCAATGACACTGGACTCGCTGCGCGGAAATTCACCGACAGTGTCGCCGCGAAAATCGTAGAACAGCGGCGTGTCGTCCATGAATGACAGCTGCTCCAGCGACTCCACCCGGCGATAGGGAAACTCCAGCCCGGCGATGCGCATGCCTCGCCGCATTTCCGCTTCGTCGGCAATCAGGATCACATTCGCCTGGCTGCGTACATCGGGCTCTCCGAGCAAGCGTGCGATCAGTTCCGGACCGATGCCCGCGGGGTCGCCCAGGACCATCGCGATGGTTGTCTTGTTCATGCTTCACTCCTCAAGGATTCAGGCCGCGCCCGGTCAATGGCGCAAGGTTCGCAGCGGTAGATGCGCTGCGCGTTGCTGTAGAACAGTCGCTCCTGATCGGCCACTGGCAGATCGGCAACGATGGATTTGAAACCGTTGTAGATGTCGTTGAACGAGCCACACAGGCTGTCCACTGGAAAGTTGCTGGCAAACATCGCCCGTTTGCTGCCGAACATCGCGATGATTTCGCGCACGATCCAGGCGTTGTCGATGGCGCGCCACGCCCGGCCCGCCTGGCCCAGGCCGGAAATCTTGACCTGCACGTTGGGCCACTGCGCCAGCCGCGCCATCGCGGCGCGCCAACCGGCCAGGCCTTCAGCGCTGCGGTCGCTGGGCAAGCCGGCGTGGTTGAGAATCAGGGTGATACCGGGGAAATCCCGGGCCAGTCGCTCAGCTTCGGGCAGGTTCCACCAGGGGGTTTGCAGATCGAAGTGCAGGCCCAGGCCCTCCAGCGCGGCATAACCGCGCCGCCAGTGCTCGTCGCTCATCAGGCTGCGCACCCGGCCGAACTGCGCGGGTGACGTCGGTCCGCCGGGCTTGTGCCGCACGCTGCGCACGCACTTGTGACTGGCCTGCTCGCGCAGCACGGCAATGGCGTCCGGGTGGTCGAGCCAGGCTTGCGCGACGATCGCATTCGGCACGCCGTAGCGGGCGGCCAGTTGCTCGATGAAACGGGTTTCGCCAATCGGGTCCTGCGGGTTCCATGCGGTCTCGACATACACCGTTTGCACGACTCGATGGTCGCCGGCATCGGCGAAGTAATCGTCGGGAAAGTAACGACGCTTGATCGCGGAGTAATCGCCATAGCGAAACGGGATGTTCGCCTCCGGCGCCAACCACGGATGGTCGTTGATCGTTGGGTCCCAGAAGTGATGATGGGCATCGATGATCGGACCGTTCCACAGTTCACCCATGGCGCACCTCGTCGAGACTGATGAACAACGTAGCCAGCACGAACACTGCCGAGCACACCGCGAAGAATCCCGGCACCGGGGCAAATCCACTGCTCATTTGCATAATCACACCGCACTGGTGACGAGCCATTGCGCGTCCCTCAATTTTTATTGTTGTACAGTTGCAGACATTAACCTGTGCCGCGTTTTTCACGGTGTTGATGAGCACTATCGAAGGCCCGGTGATAACCGTCTAATCAAAACTTGAAATCAGGCGATAGCTTCGGGTTATGGCACGCCGTGCTTTCAACGATCTTTCAATGTTGGACCTTTCTTTTCTGTAGGAGCGAGCTTGCTCGCGATGATCGTCAACGAAAACGCGTGTTTCCTGAATTAGCGCAGCGCTCGTGAGTCCATCGCGAGCAAGCTTGCTCCTACAGAAGTCCTGCTTCGTTTGACTAGCTATAACCCCAGGCTATCGGTGTATGTATTGTTTTGACTAGACGCGGGGGCTGCCTCTTCCCACACTCACTCCAGGCTTGCGGCTTTACCGCTCAAACAAGTCGCTCATAACAATTACAAAAACACAGAAACGAGGCCCTCCCATGCGAAATGCATTCGTCCGTCGCACTTCCCGTCTGTTTCTTGGCTGCACCCTGATCGCCGCCGGCGCCCTTCCCGCGCTCGCTCAAGCCGCCTGGCAACCGGACAAGAACGTCGAAATCGTCGTCGCCGGTGGCCCCGGTGGCGGTACCGACCAACTCGGTCGCCTGATCCAGTCGATCATCACCACGCATAAACTGCTCGACGTTAATACCATCGTCCTGAACAAGGGTGGCGGCAACGGCGCCGAGGCTTTCCTCGACATGAAAATGAACAAGGGCGATGCCGAGAAGCTGGTGATCGGCACCAATAACATCTACCTGTTGCCGCTGGTGTCCAAGCTCGGCTACCAATGGCAGGAGCTGACGCCGATTGCCGCCGTGGCCGAGGATGACTTCATTCTCTGGAGCTACAAAGGCGCACCGTGGAAGGATGCGAAAAGTTTCTACGAAGCGGTCAAGGCCGACCCGTCGAAACTGCGCATGGGTGGCAGCCAGTCCAAGGATGTCGACCAGACCCTGACCCTGCTGCTGAACCAGACCACCAACAGCAAACTGGTGTATATCCCGTTCAAAAGCGGCAGCGAGGCCGCGACCCAGCTGGCCGGCAAGCACATCGCCGCCAACGTCAACAACCCCAGCGAAAGCATCAGTCAATGGCGCGGCGATCAGGTCGAACCGCTCTGCGTGTTCAGTAAGGAGCGCATGGCCTACACCGAAAAAGTCGCCGGCGACAAATCCTGGGCCGACGTACCGACCTGCCACGAACAAGGCCTGGGCATCGATCAATACCGCTTCCCGCGCACCGTGTTCATGCCTGGCGACATTTCCGCCGAGCAACGCGCGTTCTATGTCGAGCTGATGCGCAAGGTCACCGAAACCCCGGAGTTCAAGGCCTACGTCAAGCAGAACGCGCTGGTGCCGACCTTCCTCGAGGGCGAGCCGCTGACCGCCTACATCGAAAAAGACACCGCCCGCGTCACCCCGGTCTTCAAGGAAGCCGGCTGGCTGAAAAACTAAGTTGTCACGGCCGCTCGCCTGCGGGCGGTCGTCATCTGCTGGAGGTGTCTTCATGTCCCATTCTTCGGATTCACCCGCGCTGGTCGGCACCCGTTGGGTCGAGCTCGGCCTGACCCTCTTCACGGCGCTGATCGGCGTGGTGGTGATGTTCGGCAGTGTCGAACAGGGTATCGGCTGGGGCGATGCCGGCCCCGAGCCGGGTTACTTCCCCTTCTACATCGGCCTGATGCTGAGCGCCGCGAGCGTGGCCAACTTTGTGCTGACCCTGGTGCGCTGGCAAGCGCTGAGCGTTGCATTCGTCAGTCGCAGTGCGTTCAGGCAAGTGCTGTCGGTGTTCATCCCGATTGCACTGTTCGTCGCGGCCATGCCACTGACCGGCATCTATGTCGCCTCGGCGTGCTTCATCGCCTGGTTCATGTGGCGTGACAAGGACCGCGCCAAGCCTTACGGCAAACTGATGATTGCCTGTATATCCCTCGGCGCGGTACTCGCCAGCTACCTGATTTTCGCGCTGTGGTTCAAGGTCCCGCTGGATGCCGGCCCGTTGGGCGACTGGATTGCCCTGGCCGGGAGAAACTTCAAATGAGCGAATTCGATTCCCTGTTGCAAGGCATGAACCTGATCCTGACCCCAGGCCACATCGGCCTGATGGTGATCGGCGTGCTGCTGGGCATCCTGGTCGGCGTGTTGCCCGGCCTCGGCGCCCCCAATGGCGTGGCACTGTTGCTGCCGCTGACCTTCACCATGTCGCCGGTGTCGGCGATCATCCTGCTGTCGTGCATGTATTGGGGTGCGCTGTTTGGCGGCTCGATCACCTCGATCCTGTTCAATATTCCCGGTGAGCCCTCATCGGTGGCGACGACGTTCGACGGTTACCCGATGGCCCGCGAAGGCCGTGCCGCCGAAGCCCTGACCGCCGCGTTCAGTTCGGCGTTGCTGGGTGCACTGGCGGGAGTGTTGCTGCTGACCTTCCTCTCGACGAAGATTGCCGCCTTCGCCATGTCGTTCAGTTCGCCGGAGTTCTTCGCGGTGTACCTGTTGGCGTTCTGCACCTTCATCGGCATGAGCAAGAACCCGCCGCTGAAAACCGTGGTGGCGATGATGATCGGTTTCGCCATGGCGGCGGTCGGCATGGACACCGTGTCCGGCAACCTGCGCTTGACGTTCGATCAGCCGACCCTGATGACCGGCATCAGTTTTGAAGTGGCGGTGATCGGCCTGTTCGGCATCGGCGAAATCCTCTGCACCGTGGAGGAAGGCCTGGTGTTCCGTGGCGAGCACGCGCGCATCACGCCGATGGTGATCCTGCGCACCTGGGCCAAGTTGCCGCGCTACTGGTGGACCATTGTGCGTAGCACCCTGGTCGGTTGCTGGATGGGCATTACCCCGGGCGGGCCGACCGCCGCTTCGTTCATGAGCTATAGCCTGGCGCGGCGTTTTTCGAAGAACCGCGACAACTTTGGCAAGGGTGAACTCGAAGGCGTTATCGCGCCGGAAACCGCCGACCACGCCGCCGGCACCAGCGCCTTGCTGCCGATGCTGACCCTGGGTATTCCCGGTTCCGCCACCGCAGCGGTGATGCTCGGCGGCTTGATGATCTGGGGCCTGCACCCTGGGCCAACCCTGTTCGTCGAGCAGCATGACTTTGTCTGGGGCCTGATCGCCAGCATGTACCTGGGCAACGTGGTGAGCCTGATCGTGGTGTTGGCCACCGTGCCGCTGTTCGCCTCGATCCTGCGCATTCCGTTCTCGATCATCGCGCCGATCATCATCATGGTCTGCGCCATCGGTGCCTACTCGGTACACAACTCGTTCTTCGACGTGGTGCTGATGCTCGGTTTCGGCGCGTTGGGTTATCTGTTCAAGAAACTCGGCTACCCGATTGCGCCACTGGTACTGGCGGCGGTATTGGGTGACAAGGCCGAAGATGCGTTCCGTCAGTCGATGCTGTTCTCTGACGGGCACCTGGGGATCTTCTGGTCCAACCCATTGGTCGGCAGCCTGACCACGGCGGCGCTGCTGATGCTGTTCTGGCCGCTGATTTCCAAGGCCCTGGCAGCCCTGATGGGCTTTCGTAAACCCCAGGTCGCCAAGCCAAAATCGGTGCTGTGACACAGCAATGCTGGCAACGCCTGACATTTGTTGTCAGGCTTGCCGCAGTCCTGATTGCGAGTGCGGCCCATGTCCCGAATTCCTGATGCCAATGTAATCCACAGTCGACTGCGGCTGCGCCAGCTGCGGCTGATGCTCGCGCTGGAGGAGTTCGGTTCTTTGCGCCGCGCCGCCGACCACATCGGCATGACTCAACCGGCAGCGACCAAGATGCTGCATGAGGCCGAGGACCTGCTCGGCGTCGAGCTGTTTGAACGGCTGCCTCGGGGCATGCGCTCGACCCCGTTCGGTGAAACCGTCATCTACTACGCACGCATGGTCTTCGCTGAGCTCAGCGGCATGCGCGAAGAACTGGTGGCGCTGCAATCGGGCAACCTGGGTCGGGTCGCCGTTGGCGCGATTCCGGCGCTGGCTTCCGGGCTGTTGACCCGCACCATCGCGACCTTGAAGCAAAGCCATCCACGCTTGTCCATGAGCATCCAGGTCGACACCAGCGACGTGCTGGTACAGGCGCTGTTGCAGGATCAACTGGACATCGTTTTAGGAAGGATTCCGCCCGGAGCGCGGGCCGAAGAACTGCTGTTCGACAGCCTGGGCGAAGAAGCCCTGTGCGTGATTGCCGGTGCGCAAAATCCGCTGGCGCAGGAGAAGCAACTGGGTTGGGCAGAATTGCAGAACATGACCTGGGTGCTGCAACAGCAGCCAAGCCCGATGCGCGCGATCATCAATCAGGTGTTCCACAATGCGCGGGTCGACATTCCCAGCAGCATCGTCGAAACCACCTCGATCATGACCCTGCTCTCGTTGATCCAGCAGACCGATATGCTCGGTGTCACACCGGTGTCGGTGGTCGAGGATTATCCCGGTCGAGACCTGCTGGCGGTGTTGCCGATCAAATTCGAAGCACGACTGCCACCCTACGGCTTGATCACCCGCCGCCATCGCATTCAGTCCTCGGCGATGCAGGCATTCATGAACTCGGTGCGGGCCGAGCATGCGCTGAGCAAATGAAAAGGCCCCTGTAGGAGCTGCCGGAGGCTGCGATCTTTTGATCTTGCTTTTAAAAGGTCAAAAGATCGCAGCCTCGTTGCACTCGGCAGCTCCTACAGGGAAATGCGTTTACGCGGTTTTACGGAACACGAACACCAGGCCAACGATAATCAGCACCATGCCGAGGATACTCAACAGCGCCAGACGATTGCCGAAAATCAGGTAATCCATCACGGCCGTCACGGCCGGCACCAGATAGAACAGGCTGGTGACATTCACCAGGTCGCCCCGGGCGATCAAGCGGTACAGCAACAGGGTCGCCAGCACCGACACCACCAGCCCCATCCACAACACCGGCACGATGAAACCGCTGCCGTGTTCGAAATGAAACGGCTGGAACGGCACGAATATCCCGCAGAGCAACAACCCGGCCAGGTACTGCACCGGGAGCGTGCCAAGGGGATTATCGGTGATGCGTTTTTGCATGATCGAACCGAAGGTCATACTTGCCAGCGCCAGCAGGCCGAAGAGCATCCCGGCCAGCGACATGCCGGCCAGGCCGATGCCCTGATAGACCACCATGATCAACCCGGCCAGGCCCATCGACAGGCCGAACATGCGGCTGGCCGAGCGCTGGCGCTCCATGAGCACCACCGTGAGAATCGGTTGCACGCCCATGATGGTCGCCATTACACCGGGCGTGACCTTTAGGTCGAGCGCCAGCAGATAAAAAATCTGATACGCCCCCAGCAACACCACACCAGTCGCCATCGCATACAACATCGGCCTGCCGCCCTTGGGCAACTTCAGCTTCAGCAGCGGCATCAGCAACACCAGGCCGCACAACGCGATGACGAAGCGAATCAACAGAAAGGCAAAGGGTGATGCGTGGGCCAGCCCCCACTTGGAGAAGATCGCCCCGCTGCTCCACAGCAGAACGAACAGGCTCGTGGAAGCCGCCGCGAGCGCGGACTTTTTCGAAAGGACAAACATGAATACCACCTGTAGTCAGGCAAGAAGCCAATTCAGCCGAAGCTGAAATCCAGTAGTTTTTTCAAGCGGGCGCGTTTCGGAGAGGGTCAGCAGAACAATGCTGATCAGCCCGAAATGCCAACACCCGGCGGTGATACGACTGCGTACACCGGCGTGCTACGGACAGGTGGGGGGTAATGACTGATCTGCACAGGCTGCTGGTTCCCGCACGGCACGACGCCAGCGTTGACCGCTGAATCGACTACCGCGTTGATGAGGGTTGCAGGCATTGGGCTGATCTTTTTCGAAAAGTTGAAAAGCAGGTCATGCAGACCTGCTTGAGCTGACTATAACCAGAGGTGTGGCAGGCATCAACTCTCTTGCAAAAGACGGTTGAGGTATTGGCCATAACCATTTTTTGCCAATGGCGCCGCCAGTTTCTGCAGCTGATCGGCATCGATCCATTTCTGCCGGAAGGCAATCTCTTCAGGACAAGCGACTTTGAGGCCCTGGCGACGCTCGAGCGTGGCAATGAACTGGCTGGCATCGAGCAATGAGTCGTGGGTTCCGGTATCCAGCCAGGCGTAACCGCGGCCCATGATTTCTACCGACAGGTTGCCCTGTTCCAGGTAGAGACTGTTGATATCGGTAATCTCCAGCTCACCCCGCGCCGATGGCTTGATGCTCTTGGCCATCTCGACAACGTCGTTGTCATAGAAATACAGCCCGGTGACCGCAAAATTCGACTTGGGCTTGAGTGGCTTTTCTTCGAGGCTGATCGCCGTGCCCTGGCTGTCGAACTCGACCACGCCGTAACGCTCCGGGTCATTGACGTGATAGGCAAAGACACTCGCCCCCGCCTGACGCGCCATGGCACTTTGCAGAATATTGATGAAGTCGTGGCCGTGATAGATGTTGTCACCCAGGACCAGGGCGCTGGGGTCGTTGCCGATAAAGTCTTCACCGATGATGAAGGCCTGTGCCAGGCCATCGGGCGAAGGCTGCACCGCATAGGCAATGTTCAGGCCCCAACGGGTGCCATCCCCCAGCAGCTGTTCGAAGCGTGGGGTGTCCTGTGGCGTGGAGATGATCAGGATATCGCGGATACCCGCCAGCATCAGGGTGCTCAGCGGGTAGTAGATCATCGGTTTGTCGTAGACCGGCAGCAGCTGCTTGGAAATGGACAATGTCGCCGGATGCAGTCGAGTACCAGAGCCGCCGGCAAGGATGATGCCTTTACGATTGAGCATATTCATTTCTCCAGTATTTCTGCGAGCATCCGTGTCACGCCGACTTTCCAGTCAGGCAAGCTCAGCGCAAAGGCCTTTTGCAGTTTTTGCGTATCGAGTCGGGAATTGCATGGGCGTCGTGCCGGCGTCGGGTACGCCTCGGTGCCGATCGCGTCGACCATTGCCGGGCCAACCTTGAGCTTCATCCCTGCCCGCTCGGCGTGTTCGAGTACAAAACGAGCATAGCGACACCAGGTGGTTTCGCCAGCGGCTGCAAGATGGTAGATCCCGCTCAATTGCGGGTCGGCCAGCAGGCTACGGATGGCATGGGCGGTCACATCCGCGAGCAATTCGGCACCGGTTGGCGCGCCGAACTGATCGTCGATCACGGCCAGGCGTTCACGTTCCCGGGCCAGGCGCAGCATGGTCGTGGCAAAGTTGTTGCCCCGAGCGGAATACACCCAACTGGTACGCAGGATCAGATGCGCACAGCCGCTGGCGGCGATCGCCTGTTCGCCGGCCAGCTTACTGGCCCCATAGACACTCAATGGCGCGACCGGATCCTGTTCCTGCCAGGGCGTATCGCCAAGCCCTGCGAACACATAATCGGTGGAGTAATGCACCAGCAGAGCCTTGAGCCGTAACGCCTCGCGAGCCAGCACCGCCGGTGCATCGGCATTGACCCGATGGGCCAGCTGCGATTCGCTTTCAGCCTTGTCGACCGCGGTGTAGGCCGCTGCGTTCACGATAACGTCAGGTGCGAAGCGCTGCACGGTGGCGGCCAGCCCTGGCAAATCCGTCAGATCGCCGCAGTACTCCTGGCTTGCGGAGTCCAGCGCCAACACCTCGCCAAGGGGCGCGAGACTGCGTTGCAGCTCCCAACCCACCTGGCCGTTCCTGCCGAGCAATAGCAGTTTCATGCATTGCGCCCGGCATAGTTTTTCTCGACCCATTCGCGGTAGGCGCCGGACTGGATATTGCGTACCCAATCCTGGTTGTCCAGGTACCACTGCACGGTTTTGCGAATGCCGGTCTCGAAGGTTTCCGCCGGTTTCCAGCCCAGTTCACGCTCAAGCTTGCGGGCATCGATGGCATAACGTCGATCGTGCCCGGGCCGATCGGTCACGTAGCTGATCTGTGCATGGTAGGGCTGGCCGTCGGCACGCGGACGCAGCTCATCGAGCAACGCGCAGACGGTGTGCACGATCTCGAGATTGGTTTTTTCGTTCCAGCCACCGACGTTGTAGACCTCACCCACGTTGCCGGCCTCCAACACGCGGCGGATGGCGCTGCAGTGGTCCTTGACGTACAGCCAGTCGCGAATCTGCTGGCCATCGCCATAGACCGGCAATGCCTGGCCGGACAGCGCGTTGACGATCATCAGCGGAATAAGCTTTTCCGGGAAGTGATACGGACCGTAGTTGTTCGAGCAGTTGGTGGTCAGTACCGGCAGGCCATAGGTGTGATGGTAGGCGCGCACCAGGTGGTCGCTGGCGGCTTTGCTGGCCGAGTAAGGGCTGTTGGGTTCATAGGGGTGGTTTTCGTTGAACGCCGCTTCGTCCTTGGCCAGTGAGCCGTAGACTTCGTCGGTGGACACATGCAGGAAGCGAAAGGCCTGCAGCGCATCGGGCGCCAGCCCCTTGGCATAGGCGCGCACGGCTTCGAGCAAGCGGAAAGTGCCGACGATGTTGGTGTCGATGAAGGCCTGCGGCCCGTGGATGGAGCGATCGACATGGGACTCGGCGGCAAAATTGAGAATGGCACGGGGCTGGTGCTCTTCGAGCAAGCGCTCGACCAGGGTACTGTCACCGATATCGCCCTGCACGAATACATGCCGGGTATTGCCCGACAGGCTGCTGAGGTTATCCAGGTTGCCGGCATAGGTCAGCTTGTCCAGGTTGACTACGGTTTCATCGGAGTGAGCCAGCCAATCCAATACGAAATTTGCCCCAATGAAGCCTGCACCGCCAGTTACCAGGATGGTCATTGATTCAGACCTTTTTCAGTAAGGTTGCGAGGATCGGCCCCCCAATGGCGTTACTGCCAAGGAAACTCTGCTGTCGCAAGGATTTTGGATAAGGGTTTGAACATTCAACCAGCGCATGCCAGCTCTACGACCGGCTCTGTATAGACTCCCCCGACGCCCTGAACGGCACTAACAGGCGACATTCGTAATATAGCTTAGCTCCCAAAAATAAAAAAAAAGATCGCCTGGTGGCGATCTTTTTTCCCGGCCTTTGGCCATCGGGTGCTCAACCTATCAGCCAATGGCCCAGTAACCCCAGCACGCCAATCGCCAAGATCGGCCGCATTGCCCGATACGCCTTGGGGTGACCGCGTTTCCACTGCTTGACCAGCCCGCTGAACCTGTCGCTGAACTGCTTGCTCCAGGCATAGGCCTGGTTGATCCCGCCCACCCGCTCATCCGCAAGGTTCTGCGGCGCGGTGGCGCGCCCCAGCAGGCGGCTGATCCAGCGGTTGATGCCGGTGATCAAGCGGTTACTGAGCGGCCGCTCGATGTCGCAAAACAGAATGACCCGGGTCTTGTCAGTTTCGTTCTTGACCCAGTGCACATAGGTTTCGTCGAACATCACGTCTTCACCATCACGCCAGGCGTAGGCCTGACCGTCGACAAAGATGCGACAAGCGTCGCTGTTGGGCGTCGACAGCCCCAGGTGGTAGCGCAAAGAGCCGGCAAATGGATCGCGGTGCGGATTGAGATGACTGCCCCCCGGCAGCAGGGCAAACATGGCCCCCTTGACGTTGGGAATCGCGCTGACCAGCGCTACGGTCTGCGGGCACAGCAACTCGGCCGAGGGCAAGGGTTGGTCGTACCACTTGAGGTAGAAGCGCTTCCAGCCCTTCTTGAAAAACGAACCGAAGCCGGCATCGTTGTTATTTTCCGCGGCGCGGATGTACCCCTCATCGAACAGGTGCAGCGCTTCTTCGCGGATAACTTGCCAATTGTCCTTGAGCACATCCAGCTCGGGAAACCTGCTGCGGTCCAGGTAGGGTTTTGAAGGCACGCCGGAGAACAGATACATCAAGGCGTTATAGGGGGCGAACAGGGCCGAATGGTTGACGAACTGACGCAAGACCGGCAAGCGCGCCTTGCCACGCAAATGTACATAGAGGGTACTGCCCAGAAACAGCAGCAACAACGACGCTTTCGCGGCAACCGAAACGCTCATTTACAACTCCTTGATCGATAATCTACGCAACGCCATTCCTCGACGCGGCCGTTGGCATGATAAACATTACCAATCGCGGGAAAAACCCGTGTAACCCGACATACAGTGTTAAGGAATGCGCAACAAAGCATGTCTTAACACAAGGTGCCTGAACGCTTGCTGATCCGCGTCAGGACACCTGATGAAGAAGGGGACTCCCCTTCTCCATCATCCAGCCTTCCCTACCCGTTACTGCTGGTTCTCCTGCTCGGTAAACAGATCGCTGAACAGCATGCTCGACAAATAACGTTCACCGGAATCCGGAAGGATCACCACAATGGTCTTGCCCTGCATCTCCGGGGTCTCGGCCAGGCGTACCGCCACGGCCATCGCAGCGCCGCAGGAGATGCCGCACAGGATGCCTTCTTCCTGCATCAAGCGCAGGGCCATGGCCTTGGACTCCTCGTCGGTGACCAGCTCCACCCGGTCGACGATCGACAGGTCGAGGTTTTTCGGCACGAAACCGGCGCCGATGCCCTGGATCTTGTGCGGGCTCGGCTTGATTTCTTCACCGGCCAATGCCTGGGAAATCACCGGTGATACCGCTGGCTCCACCGCCACCGAGACGATGGGTTTGCCCTGGGTATTCTTGATATACCGTGAAACGCCGGTAATGGTTCCGCCGGTTCCGACACCGGCCACCAGGACATCCACCGCGCCGTCGGTATCGTTCCAGATCTCGGGCCCGGTGGTTTTTTCGTGGATGGCGGGGTTGGCCGGGTTGTCGAACTGCGCCGGCATGAAATAGCGCGCCGGATCACTGGCGACTATTTCCCCGGCCTTCTCGATCGCGCCTTTCATGCCCTTGGCCGGCTCGGTCAGCACCAGTTCCGCCCCCAGCGCCTTGAGTACCTTGCGGCGCTCGATGCTCATGGATGCCGGCATGGTCAGCATCAATTTGTAGCCACGGGCGGCGGCAACGAAGGCCAGGCCGATGCCGGTATTGCCGGACGTCGGTTCGACGATGGTCATGCCCGGCTTGAGCCTGCCTGTGCTTTCGGCGTCCCAGATCATGTTGGCGCCAATCCGGCACTTGACCGAGTAACCGGGGTTGCGCCCCTCTATCTTGGCCAGGATGGTAACGCCACGCGGCGCGATACGGTTGATCTGCACCAACGGCGTGTTGCCGATGGAATGGGCATTGTCAGCGTAGATACGGCTCATGGCTGGGTCCTTAACGACAGCATTGAAATAGGGCATCAAGGTAAGCCTCTTGCCCCTGGGCGTCCAGTCAGGTCGAACGTCCGGATGTAACCGCAGTCAATGGTTTTAGAACGTCAGAGAATTACCACCATGAAACGTCGATACCGCTGGCCGTTGTGGAGCTTCGCCGGCCTCCTTGTGTTGCTGATTGCCCTGCACTTCGCCCTGCCCTACCTGGTGCGCGACTACCTGAATGACCGGTTGGCGAACATGGGCGATTACCGTGGCCAGATCACCGACGTGGACCTGGCCCTGTGGCGCGGTGCCTACAAGATCAACGGCCTGAAAATCGTCAAGGTCGAGGGCAAGGTGCCTGTGCCCTTCGTCAATGCGCCGCTGATCGATCTCTCGGTCAGTTGGCATTCGCTGTGGTACGACCACGCGGTGGTCGCCCAAGTGACGTTCCTCAGGCCCGAGGTCAACTTTGTCGACGGCGGGGCCAACAAACAGAACTCGCAAACCGGCGAAGGCACCGACTGGCGTGCCCAACTGGGGAAATTGTTGCCGATCACCCTGGATGAAGTGCGGATCGACGATGGCAAGATCAGCTTTCGCAACTTCAATTCCAAGCCACCGGTGAACATGAATGCCACCAAGGTCGACCTGAGCATCTACAACCTGACTAACGTGGTCGATGCCAAAGGCAAACGCGACGCCCGCTTCGAAGGCAAGGCGCTACTGCTGGGTCACGCGCCCCTGGAAACCACGGCCACCTTCGACCCCCTGAGCAACTTCGAAGATTTCGAATTTCGCATGCGGGCCCGGAACATTGAGCTCAAACGCATGAATGACTTCGCTTCGGCCTACGGCAAGTTCGATTTCAATGCCGGCCATGGCGACGTAGTCATCGAAGCCAAGGCGAATAAAGCCAAACTGACTGGCTATATCAAACCGCTGCTGCGGGATGTCGACGTGTTCAACTGGCAACAGGATGTGGAAAACAAGGACAAGGGGATCTTTCGTTCCATCTGGGAGGCTATCGTCGGCGGCTCGGAAACCGTGCTGAAAAACCAGGGCAAGAACCAGTTTGCCACCCGGGTCGAGCTCAGCGGCAACGTCCATCAAAAAGATATCAGCGCGTTCCAGGCGTTTTTGCAGATTTTACGCAATGGTTTCATCCAGGCATTCAATGCGCGCTATGAACGACCCAAGCCGGAGGCCGATTAATCTTTACGCGTGACAGTGTACCGCCCGGTGTCTTCGGCTGCCCGTAGCGGATTGGCTTGCTGTTGCAGGAAATCCCATCCCAGGCAGGCCAGGGCCAGTGACCGCGGTACGGCCTCTCGGCCACTGCTGTAGCGACTGATGCTGCGGGCGCTGACGCCCAACGCCTCGGCGGCCTGATTCAGCGGCAATCCGGTTCGAGCGCGCCAGTCGATGAAAATCCGGGTATTTTCGTCCGACGCGTTTTGCGCCAGCGCATCCAGGTACAGGGTGTCGGCACCGATCTGGATGTCCAGCTCAGGCCACTCCACGCACCAGCCATCGTCACCCAGCATGGCCCCCTCGAACGCGCTTCCCTGCAAGGGCTGCAAGCCGGCAAAGGACTGCAGGTCGCGACTCAGGTCCAGGGTCAGTTGTTGACCATCGATGAACGTCAACGCCAGCCGATAACCCGGCAATACCTGTACTGCCGATAGTCGTGGTCGCTTCATGGGTAACATCGTTTCCAATCCTCCAGCAATTGCGCCTGATGGGCTCTGATCCACCCGAGCGCTTCCTTGATAATCAACGGCGGTGCCTTGCCTGCCATCACTTCGACGGTTTCCAGGCTCAGCATGACATCCAGCCCGCCACCGGTCAGATGAACGTGGGGCGGCGGATGGTCCTTCTCTCGCAGCTGAATGCGATACGTATCTCGAAATCGGTATTTAGTAGACATGCCCGGCAAGCTATCGCCAAAATGGCGATATCTCAATACTGGCCAGCCGCCGAGACTGAGTCAAGATGTGACGCTCCATTCAGAGACTGAATAAGCCGTCTGCGTTCACAGGCGACCGGACACCGCGTTATAGTCGGGGCTGACCATTTTATTGCACCTTTTATTGCACCTTTCATTGCACCCCTGCGCCCTGCCTCGCTCAGGCCGGCGTTACCGTTCGAGGATTAGCAGATGAAGTTCGAAGGCACCCAGGCCTACGTCGCCACCGATGACCTGAAGCTGGCGGTCAACGCCGCCATCACCCTGGAGCGGCCGCTGCTGGTCAAGGGCGAACCTGGCACCGGCAAGACCATGCTCGCCGAACAACTGGCCGACTCCTTTGGCGCCAAGCTGATCACCTGGCACATCAAGTCCACCACCAAGGCTCACCAGGGCCTCTATGAGTACGACGCGGTCAGCCGCCTGCGCGATTCGCAGCTCGGCACGGAAAAGGTCCACGACGTTCGCAACTACCTGAAAAAGGGCAAGCTCTGGGAAGCCTTCGAATCCGAAGAGCGGGTCATCCTGCTGATCGACGAAATCGACAAGGCCGACATCGAGTTCCCCAACGACCTGCTGCAAGAACTCGACAAGATGGAGTTCTACGTCTACGAGATCGACGAGACCATCAAGGCCAAGAAGCGCCCGATCATCATCATTACCTCCAACAACGAGAAAGAGCTGCCGGACGCCTTCCTGCGCCGCTGCTTCTTCCACTACATCGCGTTCCCGGATCGCACGACGATGCAGCGGATCGTCGACGTGCATTACCCGGACATCAAGAAAGACCTGGTCAGCGAAGCGCTGGATGTGTTCTTCGACGTGCGCAAGGTGCCGGGCCTGAAGAAAAAACCATCGACTTCAGAACTGGTGGACTGGCTGAAGTTGCTGATGGCCGACAACATCGGCGAAGCGGTGCTGCGCGAACGCGATCCGACCAAGGCCATCCCGCCGCTGGCCGGCGCTTTGGTGAAGAACGAACAGGACGTGCAACTGCTGGAGCGTCTGGCGTTCATGAGCCGTCGCGGCAGTCGATAAGAGGCTGATGCCATGCTGCTCAACCTGTTCAATGAAATGCGCGCAGCCAAGGTGCCGGTCTCGGTGCGCGAGCTGCTGGACCTGATCAACGCGCTGAAACAGCGCGTGACCTTCGCCGACATGGACGAGTTCTATTACCTGTCCCGGGCGATCCTGGTGAAGGACGAAAAGCATTTCGACAAGTTCGACCGGGCCTTCGGGGCCTACTTCAATGGCCTGGAAAAGCTCGACGATCACCTCCAGGCCCTGATTCCGGAAGACTGGTTGCGCAAGGAGTTCGAGCGCTCGCTGACCGATGAAGAGCGGGCGGCGATCCAGTCCCTTGGCGGCCTCGACAAGTTGATCGAAGAATTCAAGAAACGCCTGGAAGAACAGAAGGAACGCCATGCCGGCGGCAACAAGTGGATCGGCACCGGTGGTACCAGCCCGTTCGGTTCCGGCGGTTTCAACCCGGAAGGCATTCGGGTCGGCGATGCCGGCAAGCGCCAGGGCAAGGCCGTGAAAGTCTGGGACCAGCGCGAGTACAAGAACCTCGACGATTCAGTCGAGCTGGGCACGCGCAACATCAAGGTCGCCCTGCGCCGCTTGCGCAAATTTGCCCGCCAGGGCGCGGCGGAAGAGCTGGACATCGATGGCACCATCGATCACACCGCCAAGGATGCCGGCTTGCTGAACATCCAGATGCGACCGGAGCGACGCAACACGGTGAAGCTGTTGCTGCTGTTCGACATCGGCGGCTCGATGGACGCCCACGTGAAGATCTGCGAAGAGTTGTTCTCGGCCTGCAAGACCGAATTCAAGCATCTGGAGTACTTCTACTTCCACAACTTCATTTATGAATCGGTGTGGAAGAACAACATGCGTCGCACTTCCGAACGCACCTCGACCATGGACCTGCTGCACAAGTACGGCGCCGACTACAAAGTGATCTTCATCGGTGACGCCGCCATGGCGCCCTACGAAATCACCCAGCCGGGTGGCAGCGTCGAGCACTGGAACGAAGAAGCCGGTTATGTGTGGATGCAGCGGTTCAAGGAGAAGTACAAGAAGCTCATCTGGATCAATCCGTATCCGAAGGACACCTGGGGTTATACCTCGTCGACCAATATTGTGCGGGATTTGATCGAGGACCAGATGTATCCGTTGACCCTGCGGGGGTTGGAGGAAGGGATGCGGTTCCTGTCCAAATGATCGGGTGACGGTCTAAAAGATCGCAGCCTGCGGCAGCTCCTACAGAGATCGGTGTAGGAGCTGCC
>NZ_JAXDEO010000065.1:0-29537 GCF_035064975.1 Pseudomonas sp. YuFO20 | reverse complement strand
GCTGCCGCAGGCTGCGATCTTTTGATCCGGGCAATAATAAAAAACCCCGCCTGCTTTCGCAGGCGGGGTTTTTTAGTACAGGGGTAAGGCTGGCTTACATCATGCCGCCCATGCCGCCCATACCGCCCATGTCTGGCATGCCGCCGCCAGCGCCGCTGTCTTTCTTCGGTGCATCAGCTACCGCAGCTTCGGTGGTCAGGATCAGACCGCCGATCGACGATGCAGCTTGCAGCGCGGAACGGGTGACCTTGGTAGGATCCAGGATACCCATTTCGATCATGTCGCCGTATTCGCCAGTCGCAGCGTTGTAACCGAAGTTACCTTTGCCGTTCTTGACTTCGTTGACCACAACGCTTGGCTCGTCACCGCTGTTGGCAGCGATCTGACGCAGCGGTGCTTCAATGGCACGGCGCAGAACAGCGATACCTACGTCCTGATCAGCGTTGTCGCCTTTCAGATCGTTCAGGGTTTGCAGAGCGCGGATCAGCGCAACGCCACCGCCAGGTACCACGCCTTCTTCAACGGCTGCACGGGTAGCGTGCAGGGCGTCTTCAACGCGGGCTTTCTTCTCTTTCATTTCAACTTCGGAACCAGCGCCAACCTTGATCACCGCAACGCCGCCGGACAGCTTGGCCAGACGCTCTTGCAGTTTTTCACGGTCGTAGTCCGAGGAAGTCTCGGCAACCTGGGCACGGATCTGGTTGATGCGTGCTTCGATGTCGCCTTGAACGCCAGCACCGTCAACGATGATGGTGTTTTCCTTGGACAGGGTCACGCGCTTGGCGTTACCCAGGTGCTCAAGGGTAGTGCTTTCCAGGCTCAGGCCGATCTCTTCGGAGATCACGGTACCGCCGGTCAGAACGGCGATGTCCTGCAGCATGGCCTTGCGACGGTCGCCGAAGCCTGGAGCCTTGACGGCTGCGACTTTGACGATGCCACGCATGTTGTTCACAACCAGAGTCGCCAGGGCTTCGCCTTCAACGTCTTCGGCCACGATCAGCAGTGGACGGCCGGCTTTGGCAACGGCTTCCAGCACTGGCAGCATTTCGCGGATGTTCGAGATCTTCTTGTCGACCAGCAGGATCAGCGGGCCGTCCAGCTCAGCGACCATGGTCTCTGGCTTGTTGACGAAGTACGGGGACAGGTAGCCACGGTCGAACTGCATGCCTTCAACAACCGACAGTTCGTTTTCCAGGCCCGAGCCTTCTTCAACGGTGATCACGCCTTCTTTACCGACTTTTTCCATGGCTTCGGCAATGATGTCGCCGATGGAGTTGTCGGAGTTGGCGGAGATGGTACCTACCTGAGCGATAGCCTTGGTGTCAGCGCATGGCTTGGACAGGGCCTTCAGCTCTTTGACGATAGCGATGGTCGCTTTGTCGATACCGCGCTTCAGGTCCATCGGGTTCATGCCGGCAGCGACGGCTTTCAGGCCTTCGTTGACGATCGATTGAGCCAGAACGGTAGCGGTGGTGGTGCCGTCGCCTGCGTCATCGTTGGCACGGGAGGCAACGTCTTTGACCAGCTGCGCGCCCATGTTTTCGAAACGGTCTTCCAGTTCGATTTCTTTGGCTACGGAAACGCCGTCCTTGGTGATGGTCGGAGCGCCGAAGCTCTTCTCGATGATCACGTTACGGCCTTTCGGGCCCAGGGTCGCTTTTACCGCGTCAGCCAGGACGTTAACGCCTTTGAGCATTTTCTTGCGGGCGGAATCGCCAAACAGAACTTCTTTAGCAGCCATGATCGATATTCCTTAAATACTTTGTAGTAACGGGAAAATGAGCGGGTAATCAGCCTTCGACAACAGCGAGGATTTCGTTCTCGCTCATTACCAGCAGGTCTTCGCCGTCGACTTTCACTGTGTTGCTGCCGGAGTAAGGACCGAACACAACCTTGTCGCCCACTTTCACGGACAGTGCACGCACTTCACCGTTTTCCAGTACGCGGCCGGTGCCGACAGCGAGGATTTCGCCGCTGTTGGCTTTTTCAGCAGCCGAACCTGGCAGGACGATACCGCCAGCGGTTTTCTTTTCTTCTTCGCTGCGACGGATGACGACGCGGTCATGCAGAGGACGAAGCTTCATTGTCGATCTCTCCTAATTGTGGTTTTCATCGGCCGGTGTAGTCCCGGCGGGTTTAACAAAGTCCGGCGGTGCCGGGTGCGGTTCGTCGAGCGAACCGCGGAAGTCTGTCTGGCGTGCTCGCCAGAAACCTTGCGGTGACCGTTACATAAGGGCGTACAAGCTGATTACAAGGGCGGGGATCGAAAAATTTTTTACGCCGATCTCCCGAAAACGAACACGGCACCCGAAGGTGCCGTGTGCAGGTGACGTATCACTTGGTATCGCGGTGTTCGAACTCGCCTTCGATCACATTGGGCTCGCGACCGAGCGGCTCGCGGGGTGCGGGACCGCCACGGGGCGCAAGATCATCGGCGAACGCACGCTGGCGGAACGCTTGTTCCTCGGCACGCTGGCGCATTTTATTGGCCAGCAGGCGACGGCTGACCGGCAGCAACATGACCAGGCCGATCACGTCGCTGATGAATCCCGGAAGGATCAACAGGCCCCCGGCCAAAGCCAGCATCAGGCCCTCGAGCATGGTCTGGGCCGGCAGCTCGCCGCGGTTCAGGCTTTCACGGGCACGCAGCGCCGTGGCCAGCCCGGCGACGCGCAACACGAACACACCGAACATCGAGCCGAGAATGATCAGCAGCAGGGCCGGGAAAAACCCGATCGCCCCTGCCACCTTGACGAATACGAACAGCTCCAACACCGGGAACAGCAGAAAGAGCAACAAAAAAGGGCGCATCAAATGGTTCCTCAACGCAAGAATGCCTTGCCAGTAATCCTTAGATGACGTCGCCGTTTCGTGAATTCAAGCGTCGGCCACTGCATTTTTCGGCCAATGTTCGGCGTGAGCCAGGAAAACCAAGGCTTCGCGAACTTGTGTCGGCGTATTACAAGGCGCTTGGAACGGCAACCAATGCAGCCCTTGACCGATCAGCAGGTGCATACCTTCGCTGTCGATGCCCACCAGCCTGGCTGGCGAGGTATTCGGCAGGCCGGCCAGTTCGACGTAATGCGCGATGGCCTTGGCGTGATCGGCGTTCATGTGCTCGATCATGCTCAGCTCGGCCTTGCCGGCAAAGGGGTTGGCCAGGGTCAGCTCGTTGACCCAGTGAATCGCGCCGAAGCCGCCGATGTAGCGATGACGCACCGGCGTGAGCACCCAGAAATCGAAATCGTGGGCCTTGTGATAACTCTGCGAATCAGGGAAATAGCGGTAGTAACGTTCGGCGGCGGCTTCGATGGCTGCCTCGTCTTCGATCTGTTGCGCCTCGGCCAGGTAGGTCAGGCGACCAACGGCCTGGACATCTTCAGCGCCTCGCTCGCCCACAAACAGCGAGCATTTTGGATCCTTTTGCAGGTTGTGGGTGTGCTGGGCGATGCGGCTGATAAGGATCAGCGGCCGGCCGAGCTCGTCCAGGCAGTACGGAACCACGGAGCCGAACGGGAAACCGGGCATCGATTTGGAGTGTGTCGAGAGCACCCCACGGTATTCCTTGAGGAGCAATTCTCGTGCATTCTTAGCCGCTTCAACGCTCAATTTATGACTCCTTATTAAGAATCCGTCGTAAAAACGGATCAGCTACTGGCACAGGTACCAGTTGACCATTGGGGGCAGTTCTCATGTGCCAAGGTAGGCGTGATGGAGAAGATGCCTTATGAAAAAACACCCAAACCTACCGGGGCATTACGAATGCAACTCACTGACAAAGTAATCATTATCACTGGCGGTTGCCAGGGTTTAGGCCGCTCCATGGCCGAGTATTTCGCCGCCAGGGGCGCGAAGCTGGCGCTGGTGGACCTGAACCAGGAAAAACTCGACGACGCCGTTGCCGCCTGCAAGGCCAAGGGTGTCGAAGCCCGCGCCTACCTGTGCAATGTGGCCAACGAAGAGCAAGTAAGCCACATGGTCGCTCAGGTCGCTGACGACTTCGGCGCGATCCATGGCCTGATCAACAACGCCGGTATTTTGCGTGACGGCCTGCTGCTCAAGGTCAAGGATGGCGAAATGACCAAGATGAGCCTGGCCCAGTGGCAGGCGGTCATCGACGTCAACCTGACTGGCGTATTCCTGTGCACCCGTGAAGTCGCGGCGAAAATGGTCGAGCTGGACAACAGCGGCGCGATTATCAATATCTCGTCGATTTCCCGCGCCGGCAACGTCGGCCAGACCAACTACTCCGCCGCCAAGGCCGGTGTCGCTGCGGCGACGGTGACCTGGGCCAAGGAACTGGCGCGCTACGGCATTCGCGTGGCCGGCATTGCACCGGGCTTCATCGAAACCGAAATGACCCTGAGCATGAAACCTGAAGCGCTGGAGAAGATGACGTCGGGGATTCCGCTCAAGCGCATGGGCAAGCCGGAAGAAATCGCCCAATCGGCGGCTTACATCTTCGAGAACGACTATTACACCGGTCGGATTCTGGAGCTGGATGGCGGGTTGCGGATTTAAGGCATACACAGAACCTATGTGGGAGCGGGCTTGCTCGCGAAGGCGGTAGATCAGTCAACTAATCTGTTGAATGTCACACCGCCTTCGCGAGCAAGCCCGCTCCCACAATTGGGATCGCGTTTCTTCAACCGATCAATCGTCGCTGATGCTGATGTTCGGCATCGCCGGCGTCAACGCCTCCTGCAACACGATCCGTGCGCCGACATGGCGCGCCAGCTCCTGGTAAACCAGGGCGATCGGGCTGTCAGGCTCGGCGATCACCGTTGGCTTGCCGCCATCGGCCTGCTCGCGGATGGCCATTGCCAGCGGCAACGAAGCCAGTAGCTCGACGCCATACTGATTGGCCAGCTTCACCCCGCCGCCCTCGCCGAACAGATGTTCGGCATGCCCGCAGTTCGAGCAGATGTGCACGGCCATGTTTTCCACCACGCCCAGCACCGGGATGTTGACCTTGCGGAACATCTCCACGCCCTTGCGTGCGTCCAGCAGTGCCAGGTCCTGGGGGGTGGTCACGATCACCGCACCGGCCACCGGGACTTTCTGCGCCAGGGTCAGCTGGATATCGCCGGTGCCTGGCGGCATGTCGATGACCAGGTAATCCAGGTCGCCCCACGCGGTCTGCGTCACCAGTTGCAGCAAGGCGCCAGAGACCATCGGCCCGCGCCAGACCATCGGCGTGTTGTCGTCGGTGAGGAACGCCATGGACATCACTTCGACGCCGTGGGACTGGATCGGCACGAACCATTTCTGATCCTTGATCTGCGGCCGGGTACCCTCGGCGATGCCGAACATGATGCCCTGGCTCGGACCGTAGATGTCCGCATCGAGAATGCCGACCTTGGCCCCTTCGCGGGCCAGGGCCAAGGCCAGGTTGGCGGCGGTGGTGGACTTGCCCACGCCGCCTTTGCCGGACGCCACGGCCACGACGTTCTTGACGTTGGCCAGACCCGGGATCTGTGCCTGGGCCTTGTGCGCGGCGATCACACTGGTGATGTCGATGCGGGCAGTACTGACACCGTCAAGGCCCTCAATGGCCATTTGCAGCATCTGCGCCCAACCACTCTTGAACAAACCGGCGGCATAGCCCAGTTCCAGCTGCACGCTGACGCGGTCGCCCTGGATCTCGATATTGCGCACGCACCCGGCGCTGACCGGATCCTGGTTCAGGTAGGGGTCGGTGTATTGGCGAAGGACGGCTTCCACCGCTGCGCGATTGACGGCGCTCATGGGCAACTCCGAAAACAGGACTGGGAATAGATGGCGGGTATCCTACCCCTTCTGTCTTCCGGACGGCATGCCCGGCAACGATTTGCAGGGGTGAAATATCTTTGCCGGCGCTTTATAGTGGCCGACCTCCGTTTCATCAAGTAGCCGAGCCCCATGTCCGAGCCACGCAAGATCCTCGTCACCAGCGCCCTGCCCTATGCCAATGGTTCGATTCACCTCGGCCATATGCTGGAGTACATCCAGACCGATATGTGGGTGCGCTTCCAGAAGCACCGCGGCAACCAATGCATTTATGTCTGCGCCGACGACGCCCACGGTTCGGCGATCATGCTGCGCGCGGAAAAGGAAGGCATCACCCCGGAACAACTGATCGCCAACGTCCAGGCTGAACACAGCGCCGACTTTGCCGAGTTCCTGGTGGACTTCGACAACTTCCACTCCACTCACGCCGAAGAAAACCGTGAGCTGTCGAGCCAGATCTACCTCAAGCTGCGCGACGCCGGGCACATCGCCCAACGCTCGATCACGCAGTATTTCGACCCGGAAAAGAAAATGTTCCTGGCCGACCGCTTCATCAAGGGCACCTGCCCGAAATGCGGCACTGAAGACCAGTACGGCGACAACTGCGAAAAATGCGGCGCGACCTACGCACCGACCGACCTGAAGGATCCGAAGTCGGCAATCTCCGGCGCCACCCCGGTGCTCAAGGATTCCCAGCACTTCTTCTTCAAGCTGCCGGACTTCCAGGAAATGCTGCAGACCTGGACCCGCAGCGGCACCCTGCAGGACGCCGTGGCGAACAAGATCGCCGAATGGCTGGATGCCGGCCTGCAACAGTGGGACATCTCCCGCGATGCGCCGTACTTCGGCTTCGAGATCCCCGACGAGCCGGGCAAGTACTTCTACGTCTGGCTGGATGCGCCAATCGGCTACATGGCCAGCTTCAAGAACCTTTGCGACCGTACGCCGGAGCTGGACTTCGACGCGTTCTGGGGCAAGGACTCGACCGCCGAGCTGTACCACTTCATCGGCAAGGACATCGTCAACTTCCACGCCCTGTTCTGGCCAGCGATGCTCGAAGGCGCGGGTTACCGCAAGCCGACCGGCATCAACGTGCACGGCTACCTGACCGTCAACGGCCAGAAAATGTCCAAGTCCCGTGGCACCTTCATCAAGGCCCGGACCTACCTCGACCACCTGTCGCCGGAATACCTGCGCTATTACTACGCGGCCAAGCTGAGCCGTGGCGTCGACGACCTCGACCTGAACCTCGAAGATTTCGTGCAGAAGGTCAACTCCGACCTGGTCGGCAAAGTCGTCAACATCGCCAGCCGTTGCGCCGGGTTCATCAACAAGGGCAATGCCGGCGTGATGGTCGAGACCAACGCCGCGCCGGAGCTGACCGAAGCCTTCCTGGCCGCCGCGCCAAGCATCGCCGACGCCTATGAAGCCCGCGACTTCGCCCGCGCCATGCGCGAGATCATGGGCCTGGCCGACCGCGCCAACGCCTGGATCGCCGACAAGGCACCGTGGTCGCTGAACAAGCAGGAAGGCAAGCAGGATGAAGTCCAGGCCATCTGCGCCACCGGCGTCAACCTGTTCCGTCAACTGGTGATCTTCCTCAAACCGGTACTGCCGCTGCTGGCCGCCGATGCCGAGGCGTTCCTCAATGTTGCGCCACTGACCTGGAACGATCACGGGACCTTGCTCGCCAACCATCAGTTGAACGAGTTCAAGCCGTTGATGACCCGTATCGACCCGGTCAAAGTGCAAGCCATGACCGACGCCTCGAAAGAAGACCTGACCGCCAGCCAGACCGACACCGGCGAAGCCACACCAGCCGGTAATGGCGAGCTGGCCAAGGATCCGCTGTCGCCGGAAATCGAGTTCGACACCTTTGCCGCGGTTGACCTGCGCGTCGCCCTGATCGTCAAGGCCGAACACGTGGAAGGTGCCGACAAGCTGCTGCGCCTGACCCTGGACATCGGTGACGAGCAACGCAACGTCTTCTCCGGCATCAAGAGCGCCTACCCGGAGCCGTCCAAGCTCGATGGTCGTCTGACCATGATGATTGCCAACCTCAAGCCACGGAAAATGAAGTTCGGCATTTCCGAAGGCATGGTGATGGCAGCCGGTCCTGGCGGTGAAGAAATCTACCTGCTCAGCCCTGACAGCGGCGCCAAGCCTGGTCAGCGGATCAAGTAAGGCACTGCGGTAAACCGATCCCACAGTCGCGCCTGGCGCGACTGTGGGATTTTCATGTCTGGCCCATACTATTACTGAACTCGGGCATTACTTGTAGGAGCTGCCGCAGGCTGCGATCTTTTGAATTTGCTTTGAAAAAGATCAAAGATCGCAGCCTGCGGCAGCTCCTACAGGGTTATCGAGCAACGGATACGGACGATCATGACCGAAACCCTGCTTACGCTTATCGGCACCGCCCTGCTCAACAACCTTGTGTTGCACTGGCCGCTGGGTGTGGATCCGCTGCTGGCCAGCGAACGTCGCCAGGTCCATGCCCTGGGCATCGCGACGACCTGCCTGATGCTGATTACCGGGGTGCTCGGCTATGCGCTCTATCACTGGTTGCTGGTGCCGCTGGAGATGACGGCGCTGCGCCTGTTTGTGTTTCTGCCATTGAGCGTGCTGCTGATCGGCCCGTTGTTGCAGCTGCTGGCACGGGTGTTTTCGACATTGTCCTTCGAAGGCCTCTGGCCTTTGCTGCTGTGTAATGCCGGGGTGCTCGGCGTGGCATTGCTCAACGCCCGGGAGGACAAGGGATTTTTTCACGCCACAGCCTTGAGCCTCGGTGCCGGGCTGGGCTTCTGGCTGGTACTGAGCCTGTTCAACGACCTGCGCCAGCGCACACTTGATAACGATGTGCCCCTGCCCTTTCGCGGCCTGCCGATCGACCTGGTCGGTGCCGGCCTGATTGCAGTGGCCTTTCTCGGATTCAGCGGACTGATCAAAACATGAGTCTGATTCAACGCATCGACGCCCTCTTGCCGCAGACCCAATGCGGCAAGTGTGGCCATCCCGGATGCAAGCCGTACGCCACCGGCATTGCCAACGGCGAGCCGATCAACAAGTGCCCGCCCGGCGGCAGTGAAACCATCCACGCCCTGGCCGAACTGTTGCACGTGCCGGTGCTGGAGCTGGACGTCAGTCGCGGCTCGGCCCCGGCGAAGATTGCCTATATCCGTGAGGCCGAATGCATTGGTTGCACGAAATGCATTCAGGCCTGTCCAGTGGACGCTATCGTCGGCGCGGCCAAGTTGATGCACACGGTCATCATCGACGAATGCACCGGGTGCGACCTTTGCGTGGCGCCCTGCCCGGTGGACTGCATCGAAATGCATCCGCTGCCATTGAACAGCGTGCTGCCGATTGTCGGTGGCCTGGCCTTCAGTCTGGAAGAGCAACGGGCACGCGCCGCCAAGCGCGATCATGCGCGGCGCCGTTTCGAGCAGCGCAACGCCCGCTTGCAGCGTGAAGAACAACAAAAAACCGCCGAGCGCGAGGCCCGTGCGCAACGGGTCGTCCAGCCCAGCGAAACGATCCTCGACCCGGTACAGGCAGCCCTGGAACGCGTCCGCGCGCAAAAGGCGGCGAATGCCGATGCGGCCCTGAAAAAAGCCAAGATCGACCTGGCGATGAGCCGGGCGCAGTTGAACAAGTCGCTCAAGGCCTTCGGTCATCCGCCGACCTTCGAACAGCAATCGCAGTTGATTGTCCTGCAACAGCAGTTCGAAGCCGCCGAGCAGGCTTTGGCCCAACTGGAACGCAGTGCGCCACCTACCCCGTCACCCGTCGCGGCTCCGGCGCAGGACGCCGAGCTGAAACGCGCAAAAATTCAGCTGGCCATGCGCCGCGCCGAACTGAAGAAAGCCCAGGCCAGCGCAGCACCCGCCGAACAAATCGAAGCCCTTGAGCGGGCCCTGAGCGAAGCCGAACGCCAGGTGGATGCCCATGCCGCCCCTTGAACCGGTCGACGAGCGCCTGCAACAGGCGATGAAACTGGTTCTGCTGGCGACGTTGCCAGGGATGCTGGCGTTATTCTGGTTCTACGGCTGGGGGGTGTTGCTCAACCTGATACTGGCAGGCGTCAGTGCGCTGGCCGCGGAAGCGGCGGTACTGCGCTTGCGCCGGCGTGCGCTCAAGCCGACCTTGAGCGACGGCAGCGCCCTGGTCAGTGCCACGCTACTGGCCCTGGCCTTGCCGCCCTACTGTCCCTGGTGGCTGACGGTCAGTGCTGCCGCGCTGGCCATGGTGTTCGGCAAGCACCTGTATGGCGGGGTCGGCAGCAATCCGTTCAATCCGGCGATGCTCGGTTTCGCCCTGGTGATGGTGACGTTTCCGCAACAGATGACCCAATGGCCTGCCTCCCAGGGCATGGACCTGTGGGGTGGTGTGCAGCAAGTATTCGGTGTCGGCCAAAGCCCGGACGCCTGGGTCCGGGCCACGGCACTGGACAGCCTGCGGATCAACAAGAGCCTGACCATGGACGAACTCTTCTCGGCCAATCCGGCCTTTGGGCGTTTCGGCGGTCGCGGTGTGGAATGGGTAAGCCTGGCCTACCTCGCCGGTGGCGCGTTTTTGCTGCAACGCCGAGTGTTCAGCTGGCACGCGCCGGTCGGCATGCTCGCCAGCCTGTTCGTCATCAGCCTGTTGTGCTGGAACGGTTCGGGCTCAGACTCCCATGGTTCGCCGCTGTTTCATCTGCTCACCGGCGCCAGCATGCTGGGCGCATTCTTCATCGTCACTGAACCGGTATCCGGCGCCAAAAGCCCCGGGGCGCGACTGCTGTTTGGTGCAGGAGTCGGGTTGCTGACCTATCTGATTCGCACCTGGGGCGGTTACCCGGACGGCGTGGCCTTTGCCGTGCTGCTGATGAACCTCTGTGTACCGGCGCTGGAGCGGCTGGTCGCGGCCAGGCAGGAGCGGATCGCACCATGAGCCGAGCGTCGAGCGCCGCCATCCTCGCGTTACTGACTGCCCTCGGAGCGGGCCTGACCTATCTCGCGCAACACAGCAGCGCGCCACGGATTGCGGCTGAGCAGCGCCTGATCGACAGTCGTTATCTGCTCGACCTGCTACCGCCTGACAGCTACGACAACCAGCCGCTGGACCAACCGCTCAAGCTCGACAACACCGCGCTGGGCAACAGCAAGCTGCTGACGGGTTATCGGGCGACCAAGGCCGGCCGAGCCTATGCCGTGCTTTTACGCAGCCAGACCCTGGGCTACGCGAGCACCATCGATTTGCTGATCGCCATCGATCTCGACGGCAGACTGCTGGGGGTCAAAACCCTCAAGCAAACGGAAACCCCGGGGCTCGGCGCACGAATCGCCGACTGGCCCAATACCTGGCTTGCAGCCTTTTCCGGCAGGTCGCGAACCGATCCGGGCGACAATGGTTGGGCCTTGAAAAAGGACCAGGGGCAGTTCGACCAGATTGCGGGAGCGACCATCACCTCAAGAGCGGTGGTCAATGCCACCCATGACGCCTTGCGTTATTTCGATGAGCACCGGCCCTCACTGCTTGGGAGCCCCTCCGATGAGTAATCCATTGCGGTTGCAGAACACCTTGATGCTCGTGCCGCTGATTGGCGCCACCGACTCACTGGTGAATGCCCTGGGCCTGTGGTGGCTGTTCATTGTCGTGATCAGTGGGTTCGGCCTGTGCATGAACGCCTTGCGATCGCGCCTGCTCCCGGCAACCCACTTGTCGGCCAGCGTGCTGCTTGCCGCAACGCTGACCAGTTGCGCAGAACTCGGCGCGCAGGTCTGGTCGCTGCAATGGCACCAGCATGCCGGGATCTATACCGGCTTGATCGCCTTGCAATGTGTCGTACTGGAGCGCTCCGATTTCTTCCAGAGCCCCTGGCGAGAGCGCTGGCGTCTGTGCGGCCTGTTCGGCGCATCGATTGTGGCTATGGGCCTGCTGCGTGAACTCATCGGTTACGGGACACTGGGCAACCACCTACCCTGGCTGGCTGCTGTAACACACGCGGATTGGCCGGGCTGGGTACTGACCGCTGACGGTGGCCTGCGCCTGGCCACGCTGGCCCCCGGAGGCTTCATACTGCTGGGATTGCTGATCGCCGCCTGGCAAGCCTGGCACCGCCCGACACGCTCAAACTGACTGCCTTCGAGGAAACGCTTCGCCCATGAATGCCGCAAAACGTCTGGAAATTTTCCGCAGGCTGCATGAAGACAACCCAGAACCGAAGACCGAACTGGCCTATTCCTCAGCCTTTGAATTGCTGATTGCGGTGATTCTTTCCGCGCAATCGACCGATGTCGGCGTGAACAAGGCCACGGCAAAACTGTTTCCGGTTGCCAATACTCCGGCGACGATTCATGCCTTGGGGGTCGAAGGATTGTCGGAATACATCAAGACCATCGGCCTGTACAACAGCAAGGCAAAAAACGTGATCGAGACCTGCCGTCTGCTGGTTGAGCGTCATGCAGGCGAAGTGCCGCAAACCCGTGAGGAACTCGAGGCGTTGCCTGGCGTTGGCCGCAAGACCGCCAACGTGGTGCTCAATACTGCATTCCGCCAGTTGACGATGGCCGTGGACACTCACATTTTTCGGGTCAGCAACCGCACCGGCATTGCGCCCGGCAAGAATGTGGTTGAGGTCGAGCATAAATTGATGAAATTTGTGCCAAAGCAGTACCTGCTCGACTCCCATCACTGGCTGATCCTTCACGGACGTTATGTTTGCCTGGCCCGCAAACCTCGCTGCGGCAGTTGCCGGATCGAAGACTTGTGCGAATACAAGCACAAGACCTCGGACGATTGAGCCGCTATTGGGTTTATCAATATATCGATTGAAAAAATCTTTTTTACCCGTCGCAGGATTGTCGATATAAGGAGCCCCAAAGGCCTTCTTCGCCTGGAGTAACTAAATGAGCACTGGCAAAGAGCAATTGGATGTAGATGACGACTTCACCCCCGTAGAGGCTGATGATGCCGAGCCGGTGGTTGAAGTAGCGAAAACCAACCTGAGCAAGCGCCGGACCATCGACAATCTGCTGGAGGAGCGCCGACTGCAAAAGCAATTGGCCGATTACGATTTTGACTTGTAAAACCTAAAAGCCTCCCGAAACGGAGGCTTTTTACCAAGTGCCGAACCGCGATCAACGCTCGCCTGGTGTACTCCGTCAGAGGCAGGCTCATCATGCCAGACCATTACGCTGGGCCAGTTCAATCAGATCGACCAGGGAGCGCGCATTGAGCTTTAACAGTAGTCGGGTCTTGTAGGTACTGACGGTCTTGTTGCTGAGAAACATCCCATCAGCAATCTCTTTGTTAGTCTTGCCCCGGGCCAACTGCTGTAGCACCATCATTTCCCGCCCAGAAAGACGATCCACCATATCGGCTTCACTGGCGTTGCCAAGACTGGCACGCACAGTGTGCAAGGCCTGATTTGGAAAGTAACTGTAGCCTGACAATACCGCCTTTATTGCACTGAGCAACTCCGTGAGATCCTGTTGTTTACAAACATATCCGGCGGCTCCCGACTGCATGCAGCGCATGGAAAAATGCCCAGGTGACTGGGACGTCAATATCAGCACTTTCATCGGCATCGCAGCCGAGGTCAGTCGTGCAATGACTTCCAGTCCATCGAGTTTAGGTATTCCTATATCCAGGATGACAATGTCCGGCATGTATTCACGGGCTAGTTGTAATGCATCCACACCATTATCTGTTTCTGCAATGACTTCGTAGCCATGACGCTCCATCAGCATTCGTACCGCAAGACGAATGACGGGGTGATCATCCACAATCAGCACTTTATTCATGGGCAAGTCCAATTTCGCTGTTCGAATTTTTAGAGCCCGCACAATAGCCTAGTCGTTTCCCCCCTGGCATGTCGCCTCCCCCAACCACTTGCACCGAGAGACATTCCCTACAAAATTCACAGATTTTTCCTACAAAAAATCGAGCAAATCGTTAGGCAGAAAACTTTTTTTGAAGTCTTGACTTTCCAATTGCGATTACTTTTTTGTATCGACCTGCAACGAAAAAATGAGCGGAGTTTTATTTTCAGACAGCGATCAGACATGTGCCGCCCTACCCAACCGCGCAAAGGTAATTGGGATAATCCAATATCCACACTAACTCCAGAAATATCACACACAACTTATCCACTCGTTCTTACAGCAAAAATCACCCCATCATCGATTATAAGAAAACCGTAAACAAGAAAACGCCTAACCGACATCAAATAAATTAAAAAACAGAAACCATGGATGCCCAACATGCGTTAGATGGATTAAATTCAAACCAAAATCAAGCAATAGCTATCGAGGAATTTAAAATGGACAGGATTAAAAAAAGAATAAACAACCCCATGACAGTGATTGCGATATTCGCAACACTGTCTGAAACATCAGCTGCGATTTCACTGCCCTTTCTTGATGATGATGATAGAGACATCTACGTCTGGTTCCTGATCAGCTTTCCTTTTTATCTGCTGTTGCTATTCTTTGTCACTCTCAACTTCAACTATCGATCGCTTTACGCCCCCTCCGACTTTGAGAAGGGAAAACACTTCATAAAAGTCATGGACGGTCTCGAGCAATCCGAGAACAAGAAGACTCGAAAGTCCCCGACCAGGGCATCGGGCACTGGCGACCAATCCACTCGCCGCCCATCGAAAGCACAAGACCCACCTTCAGCAACAGTTTCTGCCAAAGCCCTTTCGGCGCATCACCACGTACGTCTACCCGAACGATTGAAGGACCTGTATGTGATTGATGCACGCAGGATGACAGGCCAGGCCGAGTTCAGCCATTTGTTGGAGAGCATCCAGATCGAACCGGGAAAGGCTGCACGTGCAGTGGTGTTCCTCACCTGTACCGAGTCGGATTCAAAACTGAGGGAAAGCGCAGCCGCTCCTTCAAAACACGTGAAGAAACATTGCCGCACAACGTTCTGTGCTGCCTACAACTTAAATTCACAGGGTTTGACGGTCATTGACCAACATTTGCCCATCGACGCACGGCAACCCGAAGCGTTTGACGATCGATCAGAAGGGAATGATGAGAGGAGTCATAGCAAGGCGGGAAAGAACACTGATACGGGCAGGTAGCAACTCCCCCCCTTTTAAATGTGCGGCCCTGTCGACGACCGGGCCACACATTCCATTACGTCAAAGGTTTCAGAAAAGCTTGCGACCTTTGTTCGCCGCGATGCGCATGCGCAAGGCGTTGAGCTTGATGAAGCCCGCTGCGTCGGCCTGGTTGTAGGCGCCGCCATCTTCTTCGAAAGTCGCAATGTTGGCGTCGAACAACGACTCGTCTGACTTGCGACCGGTGACGATCACGTTGCCCTTGTACAGCTTCAGGCGCACAACGCCATTCACGTGAGCCTGGGACGCATCGATCATCTGTTGCAGCATCAGACGCTCAGGGCTCCACCAGTAACCGGTGTAGATCAGGCTGGCGTACTTGGGCATCAACTCGTCTTTAAGGTGAGCCACTTCGCGGTCCAGGGTGATCGATTCGATCGCACGGTGGGCGCGCAGCATGATGGTACCGCCAGGAGTTTCGTAGCAGCCACGGGACTTCATGCCCACGTAACGGTTCTCGACGATGTCCAGACGGCCGATACCGTGTTCGCCACCGATACGGTTCAGAGTCGCCAGCACGGTGGCCGGGGTCATTTCGACGCCGTCCAGCGCGACGATGTCGCCATTGCGGTAGGTCAGTTCCAGGTACTGCGGCTTGTCGGGAGCCTTCTCCGGGGAGACGGTCCAGCGCCACATGTCTTCTTCGTGCTCGGTCCAGGTGTCTTCCAGCACGCCACCTTCATAGGAGATGTGCAGCAGGTTGGCATCCATCGAGTACGGGGATTTCTTCTTTCCGTGACGCTCGATCGGGATCGCGTGCTTTTCGGCGTAATCCATCAGCTTTTCACGGGACAGCAGGTCCCATTCGCGCCACGGAGCGATCACTTTCACACCTGGCTTCAAGGCGTAGGCGCCCAGTTCGAAACGAACCTGGTCGTTACCCTTGCCGGTGGCGCCGTGGGAAATGGCGTCAGCACCGGTTTCGTTGGCGATTTCGATCAGGCGTTTGGCGATCAACGGGCGAGCGATGGAAGTACCCAGCAGGTACTCGCCTTCGTAAACGGTGTTGGCGCGGAACATCGGGAAAACGAAATCGCGCACGAACTCTTCGCGCAAGTCGTCGATGTAGATCTCTTTCACGCCCATGGCTTGAGCCTTGGCACGTGCAGGTTCGACCTCTTCGCCCTGACCCAGGTCAGCGGTGAAGGTCACCACTTCACAGTTATAAGTATCCTGCAGCCACTTGAGGATCACCGAAGTGTCCAGGCCGCCGGAATACGCCAGAACGACCTTGTTTACGTCCGCCATGCCATCACTCCACGGGGTTCTACGGAAAGCCGTCAAGTCTACCGCCCGCGCAAGATAATTTACAGTGGCGCGACAGCTTATGACGACGAAGCGACAGATTATGTCGAGAGCGCGACGATGACCAAGGGGTCAGGAAGTCGCCGAAGCGGCCGGCTTCGTCGCTTGGGGTGCCACCTGCTCCGCGGGGGCTCCGCGCTCCAGGCGTATCGCTACCCGGCGGTTTTTCGCGCGGTTGGCGTTGCTGATGTTGGGGGCCAGGGGATAACGCTCGCCATGGAAACGCAGGGTGATTTGCGATTCCTGGACGCCATTGGCCTTGAAGAAGTCCATCACCGCCAGCGCCCGACGCCGTGACAGGTCACGGTTGGTCAGGCGGTTGCCGCTGTTATCGGAGTGGCCGTCAAGCTCGATGCGATTGACCGTCGGATCGGCTTTCATGTACTCCAGCATGACTTGCAGCCTGGCCTTGGCGGCCGCATCCAGATCGATACCGCCACCGGGAAAGCCAATCTGGGATTGCTTGACCTGATCGAAGTTCTGCGGCAGCAACTTGGCCACGCAGCCCTGATACTCGGCAAATGCCTTGGTGAACCGGACCGGCAACAAGCGCACCTCCGACACCCGGCCATCGCCCGAGGCGTGGCGGACCACAGGACTGCGTCCGTCGATCAGGCCGCTGATCAAGCGTGCGGCCTGGGCCTGGGAGCTGTTGAAGAGGATGTTGCCGCTGCCGATTCTCACCGTGCCCAGGTTGATATCACCGCGTCCCGGCTGCCAGGGTGCAGCGGCCGCCAGCAAGGTGGCAGAACCACCGCCCATCATTGCGTTGTAGGCATTCAAACGAAACGTCGCCTGTTCCCCGGCGCGCCGCACGAATTCACCCGAGCCGAAATCGGTGATCGGCTGAGTCAGCCGGCATTCGAATTTGTCGCCTTCGACCGTCCACTCGATGCTCTCCAGGCGAGTCTGGAAAGTGAGTGCCATCGCGGGAAGGCTGGCAAACACGCTGAGCAAGGCTAAATAACGCTGGCGCACGGGAGGCTCCACTGGCTTCTACGACAAAAAGACCGACACACAGATGTTCACGGCATACCTGTTGGATATCGGAAGCTTCCCGTAAAACTTGATAGCGAGTGCCTGCAAGAGTCTTTTCCGGTAGCATTCCCTTCAGTTTGACCCGCCTGGAATCCCCTCATGTCCGACCGCCTGACCCTGCTGCGTCCCGACGACTGGCATATTCATCTTCGCGATGGTGCCGTGTTGACCAATACCGTCGCGGATGTCGCGCGCACCTTTGGCCGCGCCATCATCATGCCCAACCTGGTACCACCAGTGCGCAATGCGGCTGAAGCCGACGGCTATCGCCAGCGGATTCTCGCTGCTCGCCCGGCCGGCAGCCCGTTTGAACCGCTGATGGTGCTATACCTCACCGACCGCACCCAGCCTGAAGAAATTCGCGAGGCCAAGGCCAGCGGTTTCGTTCACGCCGCCAAGCTGTATCCGGCCGGCGCGACCACCAACTCGGACTCGGGCGTCACCAGCATCGACAAGATCTTCCCGGCCCTGGAGGCCATGGCCGAAGTCGGGATGCCTTTGTTGATCCACGGTGAAGTCACCCGCGGCGATGTCGACGTGTTCGACCGCGAAAAAATCTTTATCGATGAGCACATGCGCCGTGTGGTCGAGCGTTTCCCGACCCTCAAGGTGGTGTTCGAACACATCACCACCGCTGACGCCGTGCAGTTCGTCAACTCGGCTTCGGCCAACGTTGGCGCGACCATCACCGCGCATCACTTGCTGTACAACCGCAACCACATGCTGGTGGGCGGGATTCGGCCGCACTTCTACTGCCTGCCGATCCTCAAGCGCAATACCCACCAGGAAGCCCTGCTCGACGCCGCCACCAGCGGCAGCGAAAAGTTCTTCCTCGGCACCGACTCGGCGCCCCACGCCCAGCACGCCAAGGAAGCCGCCTGTGGCTGCGCCGGTTGCTACACCGCTTATGCGGCGATCGAGATGTACGCCGAAGCCTTCGAACAGCGCAACGCGCTGGACAAGCTCGAAGCCTTCGCCAGCCTCAACGGCCCGCGTTTCTATGGCCTGCCGGCCAACACCGATCGCATTACCCTGGTCCGCGAAGAATGGACCGCCCCGACCAGCCTGCCGTTTGGCGAGCTGACCGTTATCCCGCTGCGCGCCGGTGAAAAACTGCGCTGGCGCCTGCTGGAGGAACACGCGTGAGTGAAGACCATTTCGACGACGAACAGGAAGGTCAAGGCGGTGGCGGCGGTTCCCGTCATCCAATGGCCGCCAGGTTCCGTGGCTACCTGCCGGTTGTCGTCGACGTAGAAACCGGTGGTTTCAACTCGGCCACCGACGCCTTGCTGGAAATCGCCGCGACCACCATCGCCATGGATGAAAAGGGTTTTGTGTACCCGGATCACACCTACTTCTTCCGGGTCGAGCCGTTTGAAGGTGCGAACATCGAAGCGGCCGCCCTGGAGTTCACCGGGATCAAGCTCGATCACCCGCTGCGCATGGCTGTGAGCGAAGAGGCGGCGCTGAACGATATTTTCCGCGGCGTGCGCAAGGCGCTGAAGGCCAACGGTTGCAAACGCGCGATCCTGGTTGGGCACAACAGCAGTTTCGACCTGGGCTTCCTCAATGCCGCGGTCGCGCGCCTGGACATGAAACGCAACCCGTTCCATCCATTCTCCAGTTTCGATACCGCGACGCTCGCCGGCCTGGCCTATGGTCAAACCGTGCTGGCCAAGGCCTGCCAGGCTGCCGATATCGACTTCGACGGGCGCGAGGCGCACTCGGCCCGCTACGACACCGAGAAGACTGCCGAGCTGTTCTGCGGCATCGTCAATCGCTGGAAACAAATGGGCGGCTGGGAAGACTTCGGCGACTGATTCGTTTGTAGGAGCTGGCTTGTCGGGTCGCAGCGATGGCGGCATAACGGCTACCATCGCATCGCCAGCAAGCCGGCTCCTACAGGGTTCCAGACATTTTTCGCGCATAAAAAAACCGGCCCTGAGGCCGGTTTTTTTGTACCTGGTGCCTTACAACGCAGCAGCGTGCTCGGTCAGGTAAGCCGCAACGCCTTCTGGCGAAGCGTTCATGCCTTTGTCGCCTTTTTTCCAGTTGGCAGGGCAAACTTCGCCGTGCTCTTCGTGGAATTGCAGGGCGTCGACCAGACGCAGCAGCTCTTCCATGTTACGGCCCAGCGGCAGGTCGTTGATGATCTGCGAACGGACAACGCCTTTGTCGTCGATCAGGAACGCGCCACGGAAAGCAACGCCGTCAGCGGACTGAACGTCGTAGGCCTTCATGATTTCCTGCTTGATGTCGGCAGCCATGGTGTAACGCACTGCGCCGATACCACCATCGTTTACCGGGGTGTTGCGCCATGCGTTGTGGGTGAAGTGCGAGTCGATCGACACAGCGACCACTTCAACGTTGCGTGCCTTGAATTCGGACATGCGGTTGTCCAGAGCGATCAGCTCCGACGGGCAAACGAAGGTGAAGTCCAGTGGGTAGAAGAACACCAGGCCGTATTTGCCTTTGATGGCCGACGACAGGGTGAAGCTGTCCACGATTTCGCCATTGCCGAGTACGGCCGGTACGGTGAAGTCAGGGGCTTGTTTGCCTACGAGTACGCTCATTGGATATCTCCTGGTGTAGAAGCGTTAAGAACAAGGTTTGCGTCAGCCTGCCACCCTCAGGCGACAGCCCTGTGACACGAACCCGTTTCGAAAAGACCGGCCATCATACACTGCGTTTTTGACCTGTCCGTAACGGTTTCTCCCCTGGGCGTAAAAAAGGACGAAGGGTATTTCGGTTGACGGCGCGTCGCTGGTCAACCGTTCGTCAGGCCTGTCAAAAACCCTTCCCAAAGCACTTTGACAATCATTCTCGTTAACATTAAGATCCATCGCATTCGAGACATAAACAGCGACGGTTTTCACTTATGTATGTTTGCCTCTGCACTGGCGTCACCGACGGCCAAATCCGCGATGCGATCTATGAAGGATGCTGCAGCTACAAGGAAGTGCGCCAGGCCACCGGCGTTGCCAGTCAATGCGGCAAATGTGCCTGCCTGGCCAAGGAAGTGGTCCGCGAGACCCTGACCAAATTGCAAACGGCCCAGGCGGCGATCCCTTTTCCTGTTGAATTTACCGCTGCGTAAATACCCTATTTCAAAGAACCGGACGTATGTCCGGTTTTTTTATGCCTGAAAATCAATTGCTTAGGCTCTAGACGCGGAACACAAACATTCTTATTCCGATTAATTTTCATTTATTATTCAATAACTTAGGTTTGACACTCTTAGTTGTGCGGCTCAAACTCTGCCTTATAGACAGCTAATACAGGGCAGGACCCCATCATGAAAGGCGACGTTACAGTCATCCAGCATCTCAACAAGATCCTTGCCAATGAGCTGGTCGCGATCAATCAATACTTCCTGCATGCACGCATGTACGAAGATTGGGGCCTGAACAAGCTCGGCAAGCACGAGTACCACGAATCCATCGACGAGATGAAGCACGCGGACAAGCTGATCAAGCGCATCCTGTTCCTTGAAGGCCTGCCGAACGTCCAGGACCTGGGCAAGCTGCAGATCGGCGAGCACACCGAGGAAATGATCCAGTGTGACCTGCGTATCGAGAAGACCGGCCATGCCGACCTGAAAGCGGCGATCGCGCATTGCGAAACAGTCGGCGACTTCGGTAGCCGTGACCTGCTTGAAGATATCCTCGAATCCGAAGAAGAACATATCGACTGGCTGGAAACCCAACTGGGTCTTATCGACAAGATCGGTATCGAGAACTACCTGCAATCGCAGATGGGCGACGACGAGTAAGTTCTACTGCGCCAGTCTTGATGCAAAACAAAGCCCCGCGCTCTTTTAAAGAGACGGGGCTTTTTTGTTTCAGTTTGCAAGGGTCTGCACAGCCCTGGGGATTTTTCCTAAAGCCTGCCCCCGACAAGTCGATAACCTGACATCGAAAGCTGTGGCTGATCCACGGATCGCCTCACCACCTTTTTCCACAGAAGGTTTTTATGTCCTCCACCAAAGCCCGCGCAGATTCACTTTCGCTTCTGCTGTTTACCTTGCGCAGTGGCAAGCTGATGGCGATCAACCTGCTCAAAGTCAGTGAAATCATCCCTTGCCCGCCACTGACCAAACTCCCCGAAGCGCATCCCCACGTCAAAGGCATCGCCACCCTGCGCGGCACCTCGTTGTCGGTGATCGATCTCAGCCGTGCCATTGGTGAGCGCCCGCTGGCAGATCCTGATGGTGGGTGCCTGATCGTCACGGACGTCAGCCGCTCCAAACAAGGTTTGCATGTACAGGCGGTGAGCAAGATCGTGCACTGCCTGACCACCGACATCCGTCCTCCCCCCTTCGGCTCTGGCGGTTCGCGCTCGTACATCACCGGCGTCACCTCGGTGGACGGCACCCTGGTGCAGGTGCTGGACATCGAAAAGGTCATCCATGGCATCGCCCCGGTGCCCATCGACATGGCGCCGACCGAGCTCAGCATGGAAGATGCCGAGACCCTGGGCAGCGCCCGCATCCTGGTGGTCGATGACAGTCAGGTCGCGCTGCAGCAATCGGTGCACACCTTGCGCAACCTGGGCCTGCAATGCCACACGGCGCGCAGTGCCAAGGAAGCCATCGACTGCCTGCTGGACCTGCAAGGCACCGCCGAGCAGATCAACCTGATCGTCTCCGATATCGAAATGTCCGAAATGGACGGCTACGCCTTCACCCGCACCCTGCGTGAAACCCCGGACTTCGCGCACCTCTACGTGCTGCTGCATACGTCCCTGGACAGTGCGATGAACAGCGAAAAGGCGCGGCTTGCGGGCGCGAATGCGGTGCTGACCAAGTTCTCTTCGCCGGAGCTGACCAAGTGCCTGATCGACGCGGCCAAGGCTGTGGCCGAACAAGGTCGTTGAGTCTTGGACGAGCAATTCTGCTTTCTCATGCGCCGCTGTCTCGCTGAAGCCGTGCCCGCCATCACCTGGCCCCCGGGAATCGTCCTGACCGGGTATCGTCCCGAACTTGCAGCAGAAGTTCATCGCTTGATGGCACAGGGTCACGCGCAAGGCGGCGGCCGCGTCCCGGGCCTGGACGTATGGCAACAGCGATTTGAAACCGATCCTGAGTATGATCCGACATTGTGTTTCATCGCTCTGGATGCCCAGGGTATCGTGGGCGTCTGTCAGTGCTGGACCAGCGCCTACATCAAGAGTCTGGTGGTGCATCCACGGACTCAAGGCCGCGGCTTGGGGCGAGCCTTGCTGCTCAATGCCTTCACCGAATTTCAACGGCGGCGCGAAGGCTACGTCGACCTGAAAGTTCTGGAAGGCAACCTTCGCGCACAGCGGTTGTATGAAAGCGCCGGGATGTATGTGGTGCGCCGGGAACCGGTTCCGGTCTGACCCGTCCCTCGCCGAGCCGCGCGTTCGCCCCCCAAGCCTTCAGGCATACTCACACCTTGGCCAACCCCGCCCAAGGATCCCTGAACCATGAAAGCTGTCACCCTGACCTTCGCCTGCCTCACTGCCCTCGCCACCCAGGCCCACGCCTCCAGCCCCGAGGCCTGGGCCGCCTTCGACAAGGCCGTGCTCGCCAGTTGCACCAAGGCCAGCGACCTGGCGAACGCCAAACCCGTCGGCAACGCCGCACAATTCGATGATCGGGTCGGCTACACCGCCCTGCTGCTGCAAGGCCAGTACCCGCAAAAGCACATGAAAGGCCAGCAAGGTACCGAACTGTGCCTCTACAACAAGAAAAGCAAAACGGCTTACGTGACCGAGTGGGACTCCATACGTGCAAACTGACACCGCTGTCAGTTAACAGTCACTTTCCTGACCGGGTCACGGGGCTATAACGTAGAAAGACAAAGCTGCGAACACTTCCATTTCCCGACCCGGCGCCCCTCTCGCATGCGAACCCAGAAAAAATCCGTTCTTCTAGCAGCCTTTCTGATCGTGCTGGTGGCGCTGGGCGCGTGGTACCTGATGAAACCGTCCACGGTTAAAGTCGCCGCACCGACCGCCATCCCGGTGCGCGTGATCAACGTGGTGGAAAAAGACGTGCCCCGCTACGTCACCGGCATCGGCTCGGTGCTGTCGCTGCACAGCGTGGTGGTCCGACCGCAGATCGACGGCATCCTCACCAGGATCCTGGTCAAGGAAGGCCAACTGGTGAGCAAAGGCGACCTGCTGGCCACCATCGACGACCGATCGATCCGCGCCAGCCTGGACCAGGCCAGGGCGCAACTGGGCGAAAGCCAGGCGCAACTGCAAGTGGCCCAGGTCAACCTCAAGCGCTACAAGCTGTTGAGCGTTGACGACGGTGTGTCCAAACAGACCTACGACCAGCAACAAGCGTTGGTCAACCAGCTCAAGGCCACCGTCCAGGGCAACCAGGCGTCGATTGACGCGGCCCAGGTGCAGTTGTCCTACACGCAGATTCGCTCCCCGGTCAGTGGCCGTGTCGGTATTCGTACAGTGGACGAAGGCAACTTCCTGCGCATGACGGACACCCTGGGACTGTTCACCGTGACCCAGATCGACCCGATCGCCGTGGAGTTCTCTCTGCCGCAGCAAATGCTGCCGACCCTGCAAGGCCTGATCAGCGACCCGGAACGGGCCAGGGTCAAGGCCTACATCGGTGCCGACACCGACGGCGAAACCGGCAACCTGCTGGGCGAAGGCCGCCTGACCCTGATCGACAACCAGATCAACGCCAACACCGGCACCATCCGCGCCAAGGCCGAATTCAGCAACGCCGGACAAAAACTCTGGCCCGGCCTGTTGGTGACGGTAAAGATTCAGACAGCGCTGGATAAGGATGCGCTGGTGGTACCTCCCACCGTCGTACAGCGTGGCCTCGATCAGCACTTCGTCTACCGGGTAAACGGCACCAAGGTTGAAACCGTGCCCGTGCAGATGGTTTACCAGGGCAGCGGCCAGAGCATCATCAAGGGGGTGAAACCGGGTGACGTGCTGGTCAGCGACGGTCAATCGCGGCTCAAGCCCGGCGCCACGGTGCAAGTGCTGACAGAACCGCCGCAGGTCGTGCAATCGGAGGCGGCGCCATGAAAGGCCACGGCTCGATATCCGCCTGGTGCATCGACCACCCGGTGGCCACGATCCTGCTGACATTTGCCCTGGTGCTGCTGGGGGTCATCGCGTTTCCGCGCCTGCCTATCGCGCCGCTGCCGGAGGCGGAATTTCCGACAATCCAGGTGGCCGCCCAATTGCCTGGTGCCAGCCCGGAAACCATGGCGTCATCGGTGGCCACCCCCCTTGAAGTGCAGTTCAGCGCCATTCCCGGCGTGACGCAAATGACCTCGAGCAGCGCCCTGGGCTCGACCAACCTGACCCTGCAATTCACCCTCGACAAAAGCATCGATACCGCCGCCCAGGAAGTCCAGGCCGCCATCAACACCGCGGCAGGCAAACTGCCCAAGGACATGCCGAACCTGCCGACCTGGCGCAAGGTCAACCCGGCCGACAGCCCTGTGCTGATCCTCAGCGTCAACTCGTCGCTGATGCCTGGCCCTGAACTCAGCGACCTGACGGAAACCCTGTTGTCCCGCCAACTCAGTCAGGTCGACGGTGTCGGCCAGGTGTCCATCACCGGGCAGCAGCGCCCGGCGATCCGGGTCCAGGTGTCCGCCGACAAACTCGCCGCCATCGGCCTGACCCTGGCAGACATTCGCCTGGCGATCCAGCAGACCAGCCTCAACCTGGCCAAAGGCGCGCTGTACGGCGAATCGAGCATCTCGACGCTTTCGACCAATGATCAACTGTTCCACCCCGACGAATACAGCCAGTTGATCGTTTCCTACAAGGACGGTGCACCGGTTCACCTCAAGGATGTGGCGAAAGTCGTCAACGGCTCGGAAGATGCCTACGTCCAGGCGTGGGCGGGCTCGCAACCGGGCGTCAACCTGGTGATCTTCCGCCAGCCGGGCGCCAACATCGTCGAGACCGTGGATCGTATTCAGGCCGCACTGCCGGCGTTGCAGGCGATGTTGCCGGCCTCGGTGCAGGTCAAGGTGCTGATCGACCGCACCCAGACCATCCGCGCTTCGCTGCATGAGGTGGAAATCACCTTGATGATCGCCGTGCTGCTGGTGGTGGCGGTGATGGCGCTGTTCCTGCGCCAACTGTCTGCCACCCTGATCGTGTCGGCAGTGCTCGGTGTGTCGCTGATTGCCAGCTTTGCGCTGATGTACGTCATGGGTTTCAGCCTGAACAACCTGACGCTGGTGGCGATCGTGGTGGCCGTGGGCTTTGTGGTGGACGATGCGATCGTGGTGGTGGAGAACATCCACCGCCATCTCGAGGCCGGTGACGGCATGCGCGAGGCCGCGATCAAGGGCGCCGGCGAGATCGGATTTACCGTGGTGTCGATCAGCTTCTCGCTGGTGGCGGCGTTCATTCCGTTACTGTTCATGGGGGGTGTGGTCGGACGCCTGTTCAAGGAGTTCGCCCTGACCGCCACCTCGACCATCATGATTTCGGTGGTGGTGTCCCTGACCTTGGCGCCCACCTTGGCAGCGCTGTTCATGCGCGCGCCCGTACACCACGCCCACGACAAACCGGGCTTCGGCGAGCGCCTGCTGGCGTGGTACGAAAAAGGCCTGCGCCGTGCCCTCGCCCACCAGAAATTGATGATTGGCGTGTTCGGTTTGTCGCTGGTGTTGGCGGTCGCCGGATACATCTTTATTCCTAAAGGCTTCTTCCCGATCCAGGACACAGGCTTCGTCCTCGGTACCACCGAAGCAGCTGCGGATATTTCCTACGGCGACATGGTGAAAAAACACCTGGCGATGGCCGAAATCGTCTCCGCCGATCCTGCGGTTCAAGCGTTCTCTCACTCGGTCGGCGTCTCGGGCAGCAACCAGACCATCGCCAACGGCCGCTTCTGGATCGCCCTGAAAAAACGCGGCGACCGCGATGTGTCAGCCAGCGAGTTCATCGACCGGATTCGCCCGCAATTGATGAAAGTACCGGGCATCGTCCTGTACCTGCGTGCCGGGCAAGACATCAACCTCAGCTCCGGCCCGAGCCGGGCCCAGTACCAGTACGTGCTCAAGAGCAACGACGGTGCTGTCCTGAGCACCTGGACCCAGCGCCTGACGGAAAAACTGCGCGGCAACCCGGCCTTCCGCGACATTTCCAACGACCTGCAACTGGGCGGCAGCATCACCCATATCACCATCGACCGCAGTGCCGCGGCACGCTTTGGCCTGACGGCCAGCGATGTGGATGAAGCGCTGTACGACGCCTTCGGCCAGCGCCAGATCAACGAGTTCCAGACCCAGATCAACCAGTACAACGTGATCCTGGAACTGGACACCCGGCAACGGGGCAAGGCCGAGAGCCTCAACTACTTCTACCTGCGCTCGCCCCTGAGTGGAGAAATGGTGCCGCTGTCGGCCCTGGCGAAATTCGACGCGCCAACGGTGGGGCCGCTGTCCATCGCCCATGACGGCATGTTCCCCGCCGCCAACCTGTCGTTCAACCTGGCACCCGGTGTGGCGTTGGGCGATGCGGTGATCATGCTCAATCAGGCCAAGGTAGACATCGGCATGCCTACCGCCATCAGCGGTAATTTCCAGGGCGCGGCCCAGGCGTTCCAGAGTTCGCTGGCCAGCCAGCCATGGTTGATTCTGGCGGCGCTGGTGGCGGTTTACATCATTCTCGGCGTGCTCTACGAGAGCTTCGTGCATCCTCTGACGATCATCTCGACACTGCCCTCGGCCGGGCTGGGCGCGGTGATCATGCTGTGGATCTGCGGCCAGGACTTTTCGATCATGGCGCTGATCGGGCTGGTGCTGTTGATCGGCATCGTCAAGAAAAACGGCATCCTGATGATCGACTTCGCCCTCGAAGCGCAGCGCAACGGTGGTTTGTCGCCGGAAGAGGCGATCTTCAAGGCCTGTATCACGCGGTTCCGGCCGATCATCATGACCACCCTCGCCGCCCTGCTCGGCGCCCTGCCGCTGATGCTCGGCTACGGCACCGGCGCGGAACTGCGCCAGCCCCTGGGGATCGCCGTGGTCGGCGGCTTGCTGGTGAGCCAGGCACTGACGCTGTTCACCACCCCGGTCATATACTTGTGGCTGGAGCGTTTATTTCATAGGCAAACTCTCCCACCAGCAGCTTCGCCGGTACCGGCGTTGGCGACCACAGACTGAGGCGGGGTCATGCGCGTCCTGATTATCGAAGACGAAGAAAAAACCGCGGATTATCTGCACCGCGGCCTGACGGAACAGGGATACACCGTGGACCTGGCCCGCGATGGCGTGGAAGGCCTGCACCTGGCGCTGGAAAGCGACTACGCGGTGATCGTCCTCGACGTCATGCTGCCGGGCCTGGACGGCTTCGGCGTGTTGCGCGCCTTGCGTGCGCGCAAGCAAACCCCGGTGATCATGCTCACCGCCCGCGAACGGGTCGAAGACCGCATCAAGGGCCTGCGCGACGGTGCCGACGATTACCTGGGCAAACCGTTTTCCTTCCTCGAACTGGTGGCCCGCCTGCAGGCGCTGACCCGACGCAGCGGTGGCCACGAACCGGTGCAAGTGAGCATCGCCGACCTGTGGATAGATCTAATCAGCCGCAAGGCCACCCGCGCCGGTACGCGCCTGGATCTGACCGCCAAGGAGTTCTCGCTGCTCAGCGTGCTGGCCCGTCGCCAGGGTGAAATCCTCTCGAAAACCGCCATCGCCGAAATGGTCTGGGACATCAATTTCGACAGCGACGCCAACGTCGTCGAGGTCGCGATCAAACGCCTGCGGGCCAAGCTCGACGGGCCGTTCGAAGAGAAACTGCTGCACACGATTCGTGGCATGGGTTATGTGCTGGAGAGCCGAGGTGTCCAGTAATTCGATTGCCCTGCGCCTGAGCGGGATGTTCACCCTGGTGGCGCTGCTGGTGTTCCTGTTGATCGGTTGGGCGTTGTACCAACAGGTCGACAAAGGCCTTGGCCTGCTGCCCGAAGCGGAACTCGATGCGCGCTACAGCGTGCTCGAATCCACCGTCGGCCGCTATGGCACGCCCGAGCATTGGGTGAAGATCAATAACAAGCTCAAGCTGCTCGGCGAAGAAGACAAGCGCATCAGTTTCTGGATCGTCAGCGGCGATCCGAACTACGAATACGGCAATCCTACACCGAGCATCCGTGCCTTTGCCGCAGGGCCGCTGGGCATGCGCGACATGCAACTGGCGGATCAGCCCTACCCGCTGAAGGTGCTGGTCAGCCAATTCCCGGCCAAGGACCAGCGCCCTCCCCTGCGCTTCATGATCGGCATCGATACCGAGACGTTTTTCCATACCCAGCACCAGTTGCTGATCGCCCTGGTCAGCCTGGCGGTCATCGGCGTGCTGATGGCCTCGGCGCTAGGTTACTGGGTGGCGCGGATCGGGCTCAAGCCGTTGATCAAACTGTCCCAGGAAGCCCAACGCCTGGCCCCGCCGTTGCGCTCAGGCCGCTTGCGCCTGTCATCGCTGCCTCCGGAACTGAATCAGTTCGTCGACTCGTTCAACTCGACGCTGGAGCGGGTCGAACAGGCCTACTCGCGACTGGAATCGTTCAACGCCGATGTCGCCCATGAACTGCGCTCGCCGCTGACCAACCTGATCGGCCAGACCCAGGTCGCCCTGACGCGCGGGCGCTCGGCAGAGCATTATTTCGAGGTGCTGCAATCGAACCTTGAAGAGCTCGAGCGACTGCGCTCGATCATCAACGACATGCTGTTCCTGGCCAGCGCCGACCAGGGCAGCAAGGCCACCAAACTGACGTCCACCTCGCTGGCGGAGGAAGTGGCCACGACTCTGGAATACCTGGATTTCATTCTCGAGGATGCCCAGGTACGGGTTCAGGTCAGCGGCGATGCCCTGGTGCGAATCGAGATCGCCCACCTGCGCCGGGCCTTGATCAACCTGCTCAACAACGCCGTGCAGCACACCAGCCCCGGACAAATCATCGAGGTACGGATCGAAGCCGGCGAGCACCAGGTCAGCATCGGCGTGGCGAACCCGGGCGTACCCATTTCCAGCGAGCATCTGCCGCGCCTGTTCGAGCGCTTCTACCGGGTCGATGCCTCACGCGCCAACAGCGGCAACAATCACGGGTTGGGGCTGGCCATCGTCAAGGCGATTGCCCTGATGCATGGCGGGGATGTGTTCGTGCGCAGTGACCATGGGATGAATACCTTTGGTATGCATTTGCCGGTCTGACGGCCGCAATGGATTGTGGCATGACAGAGGATTTGCGGGGTGTGTTGGATTTGTGCTGTGACACCGATCTGTAGGAGCCGGCTTGCTGGCGATGGCGTCGGTGGGATCGCCATCGCCAGCAAGC
>NZ_JAXDEO010000064.1:0-29714 GCF_035064975.1 Pseudomonas sp. YuFO20 | reverse complement strand
CCTTATCGGCGCTTTGGTGAAGGGGTGGGGCGAAGTCTCCCACGGTCTGTACTGGCTAGAGTCAGATGCTGGCTTTTAGTCCCACCACCCCTACAAGTCTAAACATACAAGCGGGCTTGCTCGCGAAAGCGATTAAGCAGTCGCCGCGGCCCCCTCAGGCTCGACTACGCTACCCAACCCATCCTTCATCCGCTTGGCATCGCGCACAAAACACCGCGAAGCCAACACCAGGAACACCATGGTGAAGAACAGCGCTACCGGGATCAGGTACATCGCGTCATGCAGGCCCACCGCCTTGAACGCCTCGGTCATCTGCCCGGCACCCGCCGCGAGCATCGCCGTGTGGGCAAAGTGATCGGACAAGGCGCCGACCACCACGGGCCCCAACCCACCGCCCAACAGGTACAGCCCGGCAAAGAACAAGGCCATGGCGGTGGCCCGCAGGCGCGGCTCGACCACGTCCTGGATCGCCGTGTAAACGCAGGTATAGAAGTTATAGGCAAACAACCAGCCCAGGCTGAAGACGGCCACGAACACGCCGATCTCGATCCGCCCCGAATGCAGCGCCCACGCCGTGCACAGGGTTGAAATGATCAGGCTGAACGCGGCGAACAGCAGACGACCGTTGGCAACCCGCTGATGGATCTTGTCCGCCACCCAGCCGCCCAATGTCAGGCCGAACAACCCGGTGACGCCGACGATCACCCCCGTCGCCACTGCGGCCTCCTGCAACGGCATCAGGAAATAACGTTGCAGCATCGGCACCATGAACGAGTTACAGGCATAGGTGGCGAAGTTGAAACAGAGTCCCGCCATCACCAGCCACAGGAAGGTCGGCACTGCCAGCACCCGGCGGATCGGCCGGTCGATCTTCTCCTGGGACACCTGCACGCTTTCGGCCGCGCCACGTTTCGGTTCCTTGATGAAAAACATGAAGATCGCCAGGATCAGCCCCGGTACCGCGGCAATGAAGAACGGGGCACGCCAGCTGTCGAAGGCCTTGACCATCGCGCCGATAGTGAAGAACGCCAGTAGCAGACCCAACGGCAGCCCGAGCATGAATATGCCCATGGCCCGCGCCCGGCGATGCGCCGGAAACAGGTCGCCGATCAACGAATTGGCGGCTGGCGCGTAACTGGCTTCGCCGATGCCGACGCCCATGCGCACGATCAGGAAACTCCAGAAGCTGCCGACCATGCCGTTGACTGCGGTCAGGCCGCTCCATGCCGCCAGGCCCCAGCCCATCAACTTGCTGCGCGAGCCGGTATCGGCCATTCGCCCCAGCGGCAGGCCGGCGATCGCGTAGACGATGGTGAATGCCGTACCGATGATCCCCAGTTGAAAGTCGCTGAGGTGCCACTCCATGCGGATCGGTTCGATGATGATGGCGGGGATGGTGCGGTCGAAGAAGTTGAACAGGTTGGCCAGGAACAGCAGGAACAGAATGCGCCAGGCATTCGCCGCTTGGGTCGAGTTCTGCATGGGTCCGTCTCTTTTTTATTGTTATGGGGGCTTGCCTGCCACCCGGAACCTGCAATCTAGTCAGGCTGGCCGGCACTGTCTGTAATTATTCGTAAAGCTGATACCCGCCCATGGGCACCGACGCGGCCCATGCGACATTTTATTTCCAAACGCACTAAAGCCCATTCCAAAATCATTGGGAGACAATGTGCCACTATTCCTTGCGTTCGATGCACGGCTTCTATACTCCAACACATTCGCCAGCGTTGATTGCCGGCAGGGAGACAACCACGGGGCACGCTATGGAGTGGCTTGGTCTGCATTTCACCACAGAGCTGGCAGACAGCGGACAGGTCATACTCCATTGCGCACATGACCCTTTCCTGGTGCTGCTGGCTTTTCTGGTCGCCTGCGCTGGCAGTTTTGCCACACTGGATATGGCCGAACGGGTTGCCCAGGCGCAAAAACCAGCGTCCCAACGCCTTTGGCGCTGGATCGGCGCCGGATGCCTGGCCGGCGGAATCTGGGCCATGCATTTCATTGGCATGCTGGCGTTCCAGGTGCCGATCGACGTGCAATACCATTTGCCCATCACCCTTGTGTCCCTGTTGATCGCCCTGTGTGCGTCGTGGCTGGCGATGCACACCCTCAGCCTGCCCGCCCTGAATTTCCGCCAATGCTGCAAGGCGTCGATCATCATCGGCCTGGGCATCGCCACCATGCATTACGTGGGCATGGCCGCCATGCGTACGCAAGCGACGGCTTATTACCATCCTGGGCTGTTCATCCTTTCGATCATGATCGCCATCGGCGCCAGTCTGGCGGCGTTGCTGCTGGCCAGCTATCTGCGCACGGGTGAGGGATTGTTCAATCAGTTGCTCAAATGCGGCGGCAGCCTGGTGCTGGGAGCAGGCATCTTCACCCTGCATTTCACCGGCATGGCCGCCTTCTCCCTGGTCCTGCCAAACGGCAGCCTGCTGACCCAGCCGGGTGAAAACAACCATCTGCAACTGGGCCTGACGGTCGCCGTCATGACCCTGCTGATCATCGGCAGTTGCATCAGCGCGGCGCTGGCGGACAAGAAGCTGCAGCACAAGGACCGCGACCTGCTGCGGGTCAACTCGCTGCTCAGCCAACTGGACCAGGCGCGCATGTCCCTGCAACAGGTGGCGCACTACGACGCCCTGACCAACCTGGTCAACCGTCGCGGGTTCAACCAGCTGTTCGCCGAGAAGCTCCTGGAGCGCACCCAGGCAGGCGGCATGCTCGCCGTCCTGTTCCTCGACATCGATCATTTCAAGCGCATCAACGACAGTCTCGGCCACGATGCCGGCGATGAACTGCTCAAGGTGCTCGCCCGGCACATCAAGAGCTCGGTGCGCACCCATGAAGATGTGGTGGCACGCTTTGGTGGCGACGAATTCTGCATCCTCATCGACCTGCATGACCGTGATGAAGCGCGCCAGATGGCCCAGCGCATCATGCAGAAACTCAAGGAACCCATCGAGCTGTCCGGGCGGCGCATGGTCATGACCACCAGCATCGGCATCAGCGTGTTCCCCGAGGACGGCAAGACCTGCGAAGAACTGCTGAAAAACGCCGACCTGGCGCTGTATCAATCCAAGGACAGTGGCCGCAATGGGCTGAATTTCTTCAGTGCCAACCTCAAGGCGCGCGCCATGCTGGAACTGCAACTGGAAGAAGAACTGCGCCACGCCCTGCGCGAAGACACCGGCCTGATGCTCTATTACCAACCGATCTATGACCTGAAAACCGGCCAGGTCAGCAAACTCGAAGCCTTGATCCGCTGGCAGCACCCGGTCCATGGATTTCTTGCGCCGGACCGCTTCATTGGCATCGCAGAGGCCAATGGCCTGATCACCGAACTGGACAACTGGGTGCTGCGCAAGGCCTGCGAGGACCTGGGCGAGCTGTCGCACCAGGGTTGCGCGAACCTGAAGATCGCCATCAATTGCTCGCCCCTGACCCTGGCGCGCGAAGAATTGAGCGACGAAATCTCACTCGCGTTGCGCAACGCCGGGGTCGAGCCCCACCGACTGGAACTGGAGGTCACCGAGAATGCGCTGATGGGCAGCATCGCCGATACGCTGGTGTCTCTGCGCCAGGTACGCGCCCTCGGCGTGTCGCTGTCGATCGATGACTTCGGCACCGGTTACTCATCCCTGGCTTACCTCAAGCGCTTGCCGCTGAACACGCTGAAGATCGACCGATCATTCATCCAGGACATTCCAATCGCCACCCAGGACATGGAGATCGTCCAGGCCATTATCGTCATGGCCCACACCCTGCATCTGGAGGTGGTCACCGAAGGCGTCGAAACCTTCGAGCAGTACCAGTTTCTCGAGCGCCACGGCTGCGACTTCGTCCAGGGTTACCTGCTCAGTCGCCCAGTACCGCTGGCGGAACTGCGGCCCGTGCTGAACGAAATCAACCAGCGCAAGCAATCGTACAGCGTCACGCCCCTGAGTCTTGTGCACGGTACATCTGCACTAATGTAGAGGGGTCTTTCTCGAGGAAACCCTGGGCCCCATGCAGGCGCATCAATTGCGCGGCCAGGCCGCTGATCGGCGTCGCCGAACCTTGTTCGCGGGAAAACTTCACCGCTGAATCCAGATCCTTGAGCAAGGTCCGCACGTGCCATTTGACCGGTTCGAAACGGCTCTGGGCCATTTGCGGTGCAAGGAACTGCAAGGGCCTCGAATCGGCAAACCCACCGGCCAGTGCCACGGCGATCAGGCTGGCATCGACCCCGGAGCGCTCCGCCAGGGCCACCACTTCGGCGATGACCAGCGCATTGCAGGCAACGATCATCTGGTTGCAGGCCTTGGTCACCTGCCCTGCTCCCACCGCGCCCATGTGCGTCACCCGCTGGCCGAGCCTCTGCAAAACCGGTTTGACCCGCTCAAGGTCTGCCGCGCTGCCGCCGACCATGATCGCCAGGCTGCCGGCTTCGGCCCCCACCACCCCACCGGACACCGGCGCATCCAGCCAACCCATGCCGGTCTTGCCGAGTTCTGTCGCCATTTCCCGGGTCGCCGTGGGCTCCAGACTGGAAAAATCCACCAGCAGCTGACCCTTTTTCGCCCCCTCGGCAATGCCCGACTCGCCGAAAACCACCTCGCGGACCACTGAGGTATCCGCCAGGCACAACATCACCACCTCGGCGTGCTGGCACAACTCGGCAGGTGTGGCGACCTGGCGTGCCCCGGCCTCGACCAGCTCTGCGCACTTGGCCGGATTGCGGTTCCACACCGTCAGCGGGTAACCCGCGGCGAGCAAACGCTGGCACATCGGCAAGCCCATCAGGCCGATTCCGGCAAAACCCAGGGACGGTAGCGTTGACATCATTTTGCCTCCTTTTGATTAAAGAACAGCGAATACTGGCCGATTTATCAAGACTCAGGAAAGGATTCCGCCGGGCGACGCGCCAATTGGCTGCGCCGCCCGGGACAATTCGCGCTGATAAAAGACGCGAGTTCTCATTCCGTGATGGTCGACGACAACAGGTTGCCCGACCCACCAGCCCAGGTACATGGCGAACGATGACTTCTAAAAACAATCCAGCCCCTGCGCTTTCCGACCTGACGCTGAGCCCGGCGGCGAACAGCCCCGCACCGTCGAAGCCATTGACGCCGTCGCGCCCGCTGGCGACCCAGCAATACCTGTACTTCACCGAAACCAACACCGATCGCATCCTCGACAACCTCGACGGCCTGCGCGACATGGTGTTCCCGCGCCCAGCGCACCTGGAAGGTGACAACGAACAGCACAACGATCAGGAATTCCCTTCGGTGTGCCTGATTGGCCTGGGCCGCTGCGGTTCGAACATCGCGCTGGATGTCGCGGAACTGGTCTACAACGCCCGCAAGTTCTACCTCAACGAATTCAACAACGAAGATCGCCTGTCGCCAGACAAGCGCTATGCGGAAAAAGGCTATAGCCCGGCACAGTGGATTCGCAACAATTTGCGCCTGGGGTCGAACAAGGCGACCAAACCGGTGTTCCTGGTCGAGCCGCTGGTGATGCTGGGCGACCTGGACAAGGACATCGCCGGGCGTATCCGCTTCTCGCGCAAAGGCGAAAAGAGCGGTTTCCTGCGCGACTACAGCAAAATGAAAATCATGGACCTGTCGGAAGTCCATGCCGGTGGTGCCGGTAACGCGCCGATTCTCGGCCAGTACCTGGCCAAGATCATCCTGAACAAGGACACCCAGCGTTTCTCCAGCCCCGACTGGAAGATGATCCACTCGTACCTGATCGACAGCTGTGGCATCAAGGCCAACCAGTCGCGCCTGTATTTCTCGATCTTCAGTGCCGGTGGCGGTACCGGTTCGGGCATGGCTTCGGAATTCGGCCTGGCCCAGCAACACTCGTACATGAACAAGACGTTCGACACCCGGCCGATGGACGAGCACGACAGCAAAAGCGGTCATTCCTTCGTCTTCGAACCGATCTTCACCAGCGGCATCTGCGTACTGCCAAACATATCCGATCACCGCAGTGAAATGTCCGAGGCGCTGCACATCAACGCCGGCCGCCTGCTGTGCAAATACCTGTCGGAAGAATGGGACTTCTCCTACAACTTCGCCAACGAAGACAGCAGTGAAGCCAGCGTCATGGGCCGTATCCGCCCATGGAACGCGATGATGCTGATCTCCAACGACATCATGCGTTATGCCGAAGAAAGCGATGACGGCAACATCCAGAACATCGACGTCAACGCGATGGAAAAGCATGCCAACCAGTACATCTCGCAGCAGATCTTCAACATTCTGACGGCTCAGGCGGTCACCACCGACTACGACCAGAACTATTTTCGCCGTGCCGGCATTGACATCGGCGAAACCATTCGCCTGGACGCCAACGACCTGTTCATGAGTCTCGCCGGCCCGGTGGCCATTGCCTATGCCGAATCCGTGGTGCCGGAAACCCCGCCGCCGAGCAGCGACAAGTTCAAGGTCTTCGACAAAGAACCGCAGCGCCTGAACATCGACGACCTGTTCTTCCGCTCCATCGACCTGCCGCACTTCAACAAGGTCACCCAGGCCATCGAAGGCATCAGCCTGCTGCCCATCGAGTCCAAGCGCTATCGCGCGGCGCTGGAGCAGTACAAGAATTCGGGGTATGACGCGGCCGCCCTGCACGATCTGCACTTCTTCAAGAACTGCTCATCGGTGGTGTCGATCGTTTCCCTGCCCAAGGACTACAAGCTGTCCTACATGGACCTGAACCGCTTGAAGACCCACCTCAACAGCCTGTTCCCCAACACCACGCTCAAGCGCTATGCGTTGGTGATCGGCGCCTCGGCCAACCTGTCGTTGACCACCCTGATCGCCAAGAGCCCGTGCCTGTCGGACGATTTCCTGACCTTGATCGTGGCGTTCATCAAGCGCTGCTTTGCCCGTACGCCGTACCGCTTCGATGACACCCTGGACAACTCGGTCCTGGACTTCATCATCAACGAACATTTCGATGAAGACCTGATCGACGACCTGCTCAACGAGTTCGAGAACCCGGCGAAAATCCTCGATACCAACTGGTACGCGATCAAGCCGATGTACGAGAAGAAGTATCGCGAGCTGATCAACGACAAGGACAAGTTCGTCTCGATCAACGACATCCGGCTGTCACGCGATTGCGTGAAGAAGGCGATCAAGTACCTGCGTGAGATCTATCGTCACCGGATTGGCAAGACCAAGGTGATTTCGTTGAATAACCACACAGGCAAGAGTTACTGATCAAGGCGTGATACCGAGTCGCTCCGATCGCTGGCAAGCCAGCTCCTACAGATTCGGTGTCGTTCACGTAATAGGTGTTCGACATCAATTCCTGCAGGAGCTGGCTTGCCAGCGAAAACGATCTCGAATTCAACGGCCTTTCAACATCCAGAAACAATTGGTCAGCCGTTCAGCTGTCCTACCAACTGTTCCCGTTACGTTTACGTCACCGTGAAGCGTGGCCTTTCTCTACGGCAACCTGCCATCACGCTACTCGGCTACACACTTTCCTTGGCTCAGCGATGGCACCACCATGGTGCACGCACTCAGGCCTGCGCTCTTTCCTGGATCAGGATCCACGGCGAAACCACCACAGCCCACAGCTGCGGATCCCGTTCGAAAAGATCCAGCGCCCGCGTTTCAGACAGCTTGGCGACCTTGTCCTCGGCCAGCCAGGCAGCCACTTTCTCGCCTTCATCAGTGGCTACAGCTTCGGCTGCGGCGATCAAATCGAGGCTCGGGTCGACCCACAATAGGGCACCCTTGGCGAAGAACGGCTCCAGTTCCTTCCAGGAAATAGATGCGGTTTCTCCGAGCAGTTTGGCATAGAGGGTGCTAGGTTCTTCAGTCATGGGTCCGGTCCGGAAAAGAAATCGACGCAATGATAACGTCGGTGGTCAGGCAGAAAAACCCAGATGCAATTTGAGTGACCGAATGAAAAGCGCAGGAAAGCCAAGGAATGCACGGAATCTGGCTATAAGCCCGTCAAAACCCCGCCGCAATTCTGACTTTTTCTTTCAAAAAAGCGACACCCCCAAGTTTTGCCCCCTGGCGCCAGCTTCCCAGGCTGACAATCGGCGCTCTACACTGTACCGGTACAGTTGCCGGGGGGCTTTTCCGGGGGATGTCGTAGATATCTGACCCGGTTCTGCTGCCAACGGCGCCAGGACTATAAAAATTACAACAGTAAGAGTGGAGCACTATGACTAAGGCTACTAAGCAGATTTCCAAACTGTTTGCCGCTATGGTTCTGGCCGGGGTTGCCAGCCATTCGTTCGCAGCTGACACCATCAAGATCGGCATCGCCGGCCCCAAGACCGGTCCTGTAGCCCAATACGGCGACATGCAGTTCAGCGGCGCCAAAATGGCCATTGAACAGATCAACGCCAAAGGCGGCGTAGACGGCAAGAAGCTCGAAGCCGTCGAATACGATGACGCCTGTGATCCAAAACAAGCGGTAGCGGTCGCGAACAAAGTCGTCAACGACGGCGTCAAGTTCGTGGTCGGTCACCTGTGCTCCAGCTCCACTCAACCGGCTTCGGACATCTACGAAGACGAAGGCGTGATCATGATCACCCCGGCTGCCACCAGCCCGGACATCACCGCTCGTGGTTACAAAATGGTGTTCCGCACCATCGGCCTGGACAGCGCCCAAGGCCCTGCCGCCGGTAACTACATCGCCGATTTCGTCAAACCGAAAATCGTTGCCGTCCTGCACGACAAACAGCAATACGGTGAAGGCATCGCCACCGCCGTTAAACAGACCCTCGAGAAGAAAGGCACCAAGGTTGCCGTGTTCGAAGGCGTCAACGCCGGCGACAAGGACTTCTCCTCGATCATCGCCAAGCTCAAGCAAGCCAACGTCGACTTCGTCTACTACGGCGGCTACCACCCGGAGCTGGGCCTGATCCTGCGTCAAGCCCAGGAAAAAGGCCTGAAAGCCAAGTTCATGGGTCCGGAAGGCGTGGGTAACGACTCCATCTCGCAGATCGCCAAGGACGCTTCCGAAGGCCTGCTGGTGACCCTGCCGAAATCCTTCGACCAGGATCCGGCCAACGTTGCCCTGGCTGATGCGTTCAAGGCCAAGAAAGAAGACCCGAGCGGTCCGTTCGTGTTCCCGGCCTACTCGGCTGTGACCGTGATCGCCGACGGCATCAAGGCCGCCAAGTCCGAAGACGCGACCAAAGTGGCTGAAGCCATTCACGCGGGTACGTTCAAGACTCCAACTGGCGACCTGGCCTTCGACGAGAAAGGCGACCTGAAAGACTTCAAATTCGTGGTCTACGAGTGGCACTTCGGCAAACCAAAAACTGAAGCCAAGCCTCAGTAAGGTCTTGCCTGACTGACTGCCAATAAAGCCCACGGCGTGCCGTGGGCTTTGTTTTACGAACGTACCTGGGCCGCGCTGGCGTGATCCGCCAGTCTCCCCACCTGAAAATCTCAAAACCGTCATCAGCGGTTCGCTGGCAAACCCCGGATTCGAAGTGGATGCAGATCCACGGGGCCCGGGCGGGAAAATGACTCCACCAGTGAAATGCGTATCAGGTTTTTAGGAGCGCTGTAATGCCTGACATCTATCACTTCTTCCAACAGCTGGTTAATGGCCTGACCATTGGCAGCACGTATGCCCTGATCGCCATCGGCTATACGATGGTTTACGGCATCATTGGAATGATCAACTTCGCCCACGGCGAGGTGTACATGATCGGCTCCTACGTGGCGTTCATCGCCATCGCCGGGCTGGCCATGCTGGGACTCGACAGTGTTCCGCTGTTGATGACCGCCGCTTTCCTGGCGACCATCGTCGTCACCAGTGCCTACGGCTACAGCATCGAACGGATAGCCTACCGCCCGTTGCGCGGCAGCAACCGTCTGATCCCGCTGATTTCCGCCATCGGCATGTCGATCTTCCTGCAGAACACGGTTCTGCTGGCGCAAGACTCCAAGGACAAATCCATCCCCAACCTGATTCCGGGCAACTTCACCTTCGGGCCAGGTGGTGCACATGAAGTGCTGATTTCCTACATGCAAATCGTGGTGTTCGTGGTGACCCTGGTCGCCATGCTCGGCCTGACGCTGTTCATCTCCCGCTCTCGCCTGGGTCGCGCCTGCCGTGCCTGCGCCGAAGACATCAAGATGGCCAACCTGCTGGGTATCAACACCAACAACATCATCGCCCTGACCTTCGTCATCGGTGCTGCGCTGGCGGCCATCGCGGCCGTGCTGCTGAGCATGCAATACGGCGTGATCAACCCCAACGCCGGTTTCCTGGTCGGCCTCAAGGCCTTCACCGCGGCGGTACTGGGCGGTATCGGCAGCATTCCGGGCGCCATGCTCGGCGGGCTGGTACTGGGTGTGGCGGAAGCCTTCGGTGCCGATGTCTTCGGCGACCAGTACAAGGACGTCGTGGCTTTCGGTCTCTTGGTTTTGGTGTTGTTGTTCCGGCCAACCGGCCTGCTGGGCCGTCCGGAGGTTGAGAAGGTATGACTAGGAATCTTAAACAGGCACTGTTCAGTGCCTTGCTGGTATGGGCCGTGGCCTACCCGGTACTCGGCCTGAAGCTGACCATCGTCGGCATCAACCTCGAAGTTCATGGCACCAGCGACGCCACCCTGATCACCATCGCCGTGTGTTCGGTGCTGATGTTCCTGCGCGTGCTGTTCGACCAGCAGATCAGCTCGGCCTGGCGCTCCTCGCCAAGCATGCCGCTGATCCCGGCCAAGGCCAGTAACTTCCTGACCCTGCCGACCACCCAGCGCTGGATCATCATTGCCTTGATCGCCGGCGCCCTGGTCTGGCCGTTCTTCGGTTCTCGCGGCGCGGTGGATATCGCGACGCTGGTGCTGATCTACGTGATGCTGGGCCTGGGCCTGAACATCGTGGTCGGCCTGGCGGGCCTGCTCGACCTCGGTTACGTCGGCTTCTACGCCGTCGGCGCCTACAGTTATGCGCTGCTGTCGCACTACTACGGCCTGAGCTTCTGGATCTGCCTGCCGATTGCCGGCCTGATGGCCGCCACCTTCGGCTTCCTGCTCGGCTTCCCGGTACTGCGTCTGCGCGGTGACTACCTGGCGATCGTGACCCTGGGCTTCGGTGAAATCATCCGTCTGTTCCTGCGTAACCTGACCGGCCTCACGGGCGGTCCGAACGGCATCAGCAACATCGAGAAACCGACGTTCTTCGGCCTGACCTTCGAACGTAAAGCCGCGGAAGGCATGCAAACCTTCCACGAGTATTTCGGCCTGGCATACAACTCGATCAACAAGGTGATCTTCCTCTACCTGGTTGCGCTGTTGCTGGCCCTGGGTGCGCTGTTCGTCATCAACCGCTTGCTGCGCATGCCGCTTGGCCGCGCGTGGGAAGCATTGCGTGAAGACGAAATCGCCTGCCGTGCACTGGGTCTGAACCCGACCATCATCAAACTCTCGGCGTTCACCCTGGGTGCCAGCTTCGCCGGTTTCGCCGGTAGCTTCTTCGCTGCCCGCCAAGGCCTGGTGACACCGGAGTCGTTCACCTTCATCGAGTCGGCGATCATCCTCGCCATCGTGGTGCTGGGTGGCATGGGCTCGCAGCTGGGTGTGATCCTGGCGGCGGTGGTGATGATCCTGCTGCCGGAAATGATGCGTGAGTTCAGTGAGTACCGCATGTTGATGTTCGGTGCCTTGATGGTACTGATGATGATCTGGCGCCCTCAGGGTCTGCTGCCCATGCAACGTCCTCACATGGAGCTGCGCAAATGAGCCGCGAGATCCTTAAAGTAGAAAACCTGAGCATGCGCTTCGGCGGCTTGCTGGCGGTCAACGGCGTTGCCTTGAGCGTGAAAGAGAAACAAGTGGTTGCCTTGATCGGCCCCAACGGCGCCGGCAAGACCACCGTGTTCAACTGCCTGACCGGCTTCTACAAGCCGAGCGGCGGCAGCATCCTGCTCGATGGCGAGCCGATCGAGGGCCTGCCGGGCCACAAGATCGCCCTCAAGGGCGTGGTGCGTACCTTCCAGAACGTGCGGTTGTTCAAGGACATGACCGCGGTCGAGAACCTCTTGATCGCCCAGCATCGCCACCTGAACACCAACTTCCTGTCCGGCCTGTTCAAGACCCCGGGGTTCCGCAAGAGCGAACGCGAGGCCATGGAGTTCGCCGAGTACTGGCTGGAAAAGGTCAACCTCAAGGAGTTCGCCAACCGTCCGGCCGGTACCCTGGCCTACGGTCAGCAACGGCGCCTGGAAATCGCCCGCTGCATGATGACCCGTCCGAGGATCCTCATGCTCGACGAACCGGCCGCCGGCCTGAACCCGAAGGAAACCGAAGACCTGAAGGCGCTGATAGGCATGTTGCGTGAGGAGCACAACGTCACTGTGCTGCTGATCGAACACGACATGAAACTGGTCATGAGCATTTCCGACCACATCGTCGTGATCAACCAGGGCACCCCCCTGGCCAACGGTACGCCGGAACAGATCCGCGACAATCCTGAAGTGATCAAAGCCTACCTGGGGGAAGCGTAAATGCTGCAGTTCGAAAACGTTTCCACCTTCTACGGCAAGATCCAGGCCCTGCACAGCGTCAACGTCGAAGTCCGCCAGGGCGAGATCGTGACCCTGATTGGCGCCAACGGTGCCGGCAAGTCCACACTCCTGATGACCCTGTGCGGTTCGCCTCGGGCCCACAGCGGCAGCATCCGCTACATGGGTGAGGAACTGGTCGGCCAGGATTCTTCGCAGATCATGCGCAAGAGCATTGCCGTGGTGCCGGAAGGTCGTCGGGTGTTTTCCCGCCTGACCGTGGAAGAAAACCTCTCCATGGGTGGTTTCTTCACCGCCAAGGGCGACTATCAGGAACAGATGGACAAGGTCCTCGGACTTTTCCCACGCCTGAAAGAGCGCTTCAGCCAGCGTGGCGGCACCATGTCCGGCGGCGAACAGCAAATGCTCGCCATCGGCCGCGCGCTGATGAGCAAGCCCAAGCTGCTGCTGCTCGACGAGCCTTCACTAGGCCTGGCCCCGATCATCATCCAGCAGATCTTCGACATCATCGAACAGCTGCGCAAGGACGGTGTGACGGTGTTCCTGGTCGAGCAGAACGCCAACCAGGCCCTGAAAATCGCTGACCGCGCCTACGTTCTGGAGAACGGCCGGGTAGTGATGACAGGCACCGGTGAAGCGCTGCTGACCGATCCGAAAGTGCGTGATGCGTACCTCGGCGGCTAAGCCTTCGGGATAACCAGAAAACGGCCCTCGCGGGCCGTTTTTTTATGCCCGCCACAATCCCGCCAACAACACAGAACCCTGTAGGAGCTGGCTTGCCAGCGATAGCGGTGTATCAGTCAACATCGTCGTTGAATGTTATGCCCTTTCGCTGGCAAGCCAGCTCCTACAGGGTCCGTGTGAAGATTCAAAGCCTGTCCAGCGCCTCGCCGCTGCGCTTGAACCAGCCGATCAAATAATCCGCCAGCACCTGCGTGCGCCTGGGCAACCCACCTTGATACGGGTGCACCAGGTACATCGGCATGCTCCGGGTCTGATAATCACGCAGGAGCCAGCGCAAGCGCCCGTCAGCCAATTCCTCGGGCAACGCGTAGGACGGTAAACGGGCAATGCCGGCGCCAGCCAGGGCGGCTTTTTTCAACAAGTTGTAATGGTTGCTGGCAAACGGCCCGGAAACCCGTACCCGCAACAGCTCGTGTTGCTGGTGATACAGCCACTCCTCCCGGCCACTGTAGTGGCTATTGAGCAGGCAGCGGTGCTCGGCCAGCGCCTGAGGCGTCTGCGGTTCACCGTATTGCTCCAGATAGGCCGGGCTGGCGCAGGTCAATTCCCGCCACGCCAACAACGGCCGCGCCACCAGGCGCTGATCGATCGCCACATCGGAGCGGATCGCCAGATCGAAGCCGTCCCGGGACAGGTCACGGTAATTGTTGTTGAGCTCCAGTTCGATCTGCACCTCGGGATACTGGGCGGAGAACTCCAGCAACAAGCCATCGAAGAAAGTTTCCCCAAGCGACACCGGAACCGTCATCCGCACCGGGCCCGCCATGTCGTCCTTCAGGCGTGCCAGGGCCTGGCGCGCGCGCTCGACTTGTACCACCAGCGCCTGGGCCTGGGGCAACAACGCCGCGCCCGCCGCTGTCAGGCTCAAGCGCCGCGTGGTGCGCTGCAGCAGGACCACGCAAAACTGCGCTTCCAATTGGCTGATGCGCTTGGACAACTGGCCCTTGCTGCAACCCAACTGCTGCGCCGCCAGGGTAAAACTGCCCGCTTCGATCAATATCGCGAAGGCGGCCAGGTCATCCATTTCGCTCATGGATTGTTTCCATTTGAAAACCAAAGGTTGCCTATTAGTGCGCTTATCGCCGGAAAAAACCACTCTAAACTGAAGCCTTACTCAATCCAACGAGGATCAGCCAGTATGAAAATTCTTTTGATTGGCGCCAGCGGCACCATCGGTTCGGCCGTCGACAAGGAGCTGTCCCAGCGCCACGAGATCGTCCGCATTGGCCGCAGCAGCGGTGATTTTCAGGTGGACATCAGTGACAGCACGTCGATTCGTCGACTGTTCGAACAGACCGGCAAATTCGATGCACTGGTGTGCGCCGCCGGTAACGTGACCTTCGCACCGCTGGCCGAAATGAGCGAAGAGAGTTTTGCCCTGGGCCTCAAGGACAAGCTGATGGGCCAGGTCAACCTGGTGCTGATTGGCCGTGAGTTCGCCAATGAAGGTGCATCCTTCACACTCACCACCGGCGTACTCAGCCACGACCCGATCCGCAGTGGCGCATCCGCTGCGCTGGTCAACGGTGCGCTGGACAGTTTCGTCCGCGCTGCCGCCATCGAGTTGCCACGCGGCTTACGCGTGAACTCGATCAGCCCGACCGTCCTGGTCGAAGCCATGGGCAGCTATGCCCCGTATTTCCGTGGCTACAAGCCGGTTCCTGCCGAGGATGTGGCATTGGCCTACGCCAAAAGCGTCGAAGGCTTGCAGACGGGCCAGACCTTTCACGTGGGGTAGGAGCTGCCGCAGGCTGCGATCTTTTGATCTGGCTTTTGATTTTCAATCGCCTCAAACAACATCAAAAGATCGCAGGCTGCGCCAGCTCCTACAAAAAGCCCGGCGTAATGCAGGGTTGTGATGAACGGTCAGGCTGAGTAACGTGGCGGCACTTGTCAGGAGACCCCAAGATGCGTGCTGCCCGTTCCTTAGTCCTTGTTGCCCTGCTCCCCCTGTTCGCCGCCTGCCAGTTGTTCGACGGCCAGCGTGAAAGTGCCTCCCACGTCGGGCAGACCCGCCTGCAGGGCCAGTTGAGCGCCGCCGACGGCAAACTGCTGTTCCAGCCGTGCGGCGAGCAACGCCGTTACCTGGTCAATGACACGGGCAGCACCAGCGTCCTGCAACAGGCCGCGAGCCTCGCCGATGCCCAGGGCAAGCTGTTTGCCGACGTGCGTGGGCGCATCGTTCCCGGTAACGGCGAAGATCAGCTCGACGTGGAAACGCTGTACCGCGTCGAGCGCTCCGCCACCGCCTGCGCCGATCCAAATTTCAAGCCGCTGATCCTGCGCGCCGCCGGCCATGCCCCCGAGTGGAGCGTGAGCGTCACCGGCAAAGGCATGGTCGTGGAACGCGCCGGCCAGCCGCCGTTGGCCGTGCCCTACGTCGAAGAGCAATTGGGCGAAGGCCGCTTCAACCTCAGCACCGAAGCCAACAACCAGCACATCGAACTGTGGGTCGCGCCACAACGCTGCATCGACAACAGCACAGGCAGTCTGCAGCACATGACTGCCGAACTGCGCATCGATGGCAAGGTACAGCGCGGTTGCGGGTATTTCGGCGGTTCGCGCGACGACTGATCGTTTTAGCCTCACGGGCCTGCGCCTTTGGGGCTTATAATCGCCGGTTTCAAACGCCCTGGCGCAGTTGTGCGCCCCGCGAACCGGATCCTGCCATGTTACGAATCACCGAACTCAAGCTGCCGATCGACCATCCCGATGAAGACCTGCGCCCTGCCATCCTGCAACGCCTGGGCATCTCCAGCGATGACCTGGTCGATTTCACCTTGTTCAAGCGCAGCTACGATGCGCGCAAAAAGTCCTCCGAGCTGTGCTTCATCTACACCATCGATCTCGATGTTCGCGATGAGGCCTCGGTACTGAACAAGTTCGCCGATGACCGTAACGTCAACGTGGCACCGGATGTCAGCTACAAAATGGTTGGCCAGGCGCCGGCCGACCTGAGCGTGCGCCCTGTCGTCGTCGGCTTCGGGCCGTGCGGGATCTTCGCCGGGCTGCTGCTGGCGCAGATGGGCTTCAAGCCGATCATCCTCGAACGCGGCACCGAAGTGCGCCAGCGCACCAAGGACACCTGGGGCCTGTGGCGTAAAAGCGTGCTCAACCCCGAGTCCAACGTGCAATTCGGCGAGGGCGGCGCGGGGACCTTCTCCGACGGCAAGCTCTACAGCCAGATCAAGGACCCGAAGTTCATCGGCCGTAAAGTCCTCAATGAATTCGTCAAGGCCGGTGCCCCGGAAGAAATCCTCTACGTCAGCAAGCCGCACATCGGTACGTTCCGTCTGACGGGCGTTGTGGAAAACATGCGTGAGCAGATTCGCGCCATGGGCGGCGAAGTGCGCTTCCAGCAACGGGTGACCGACGTGCTGATCGAAGACGGCCAACTGGTCGGCGTCGAGCTCGATGGCGGCGAGCAGATCCACTCCAAACACGTGATTCTGGCCCTGGGCCACAGTGCCCGGGACACCTTCCGCATGCTCCACGGCCGCGGCGTGTACATGGAAGCCAAGCCGTTCTCGGTCGGTTTCCGTATCGAGCACCCGCAGTCGCTGATCGACCGCGCGCGCCTGGGCAAGTACGCCGGCCACCCGAAACTCGGCGCCGCCGACTACAAACTGGTGCACCATGCCAAGAACGGCCGTTCGGTCTACAGCTTCTGCATGTGCCCGGGCGGTACGGTGGTGGCGGCGACCTCCGAGCCGAACCGCGTGGTCACCAACGGCATGAGCCAGTACTCGCGCAACGAGCGCAACGCCAACTCCGGGATCGTTGTCGGGATTACCCCGGAAGTCGATTATCCGGGCGGCCCGCTGGCCGGTATCGAGCTGCAGGAACGCCTGGAATCCCACGCCTTTGTGCTCGGTGGCAGCAACTACGAAGCACCGGCGCAATTGGTCGGCGACTTCATCGCCGGCAAGCCGTCCACCGCGCTGGGCAGCGTCGAACCCTCCTACAAACCGGGCGTTGCCCTGGGCGACCTGGCGCTGGCCTTGCCGGCCTTCGCCATCGAAGCGATTCGTGAAGCCTTGCCGGCGTTCGAGAAACAGATTCGCGGTTACTCGCTGCATGACGCGGTGTTGACCGGGATCGAGACCCGTACTTCGTCGCCGCTGCGCATTACGCGTAACGAGTCGATGCAGAGCCTGAACGTGAAAGGCTTGTTCCCGGCGGGTGAAGGCGCGGGTTATGCGGGCGGGATTTTGTCGGCGGGGGTCGATGGCATTCGCATCGCCGAAGCGGTGGCTCGGGATATCCTCGGCCTCGAAGCCTGACGCCAACCCCCAGTGGGAGCGGGCTTGCTCGCGAAGGCGGTGGATCAGCCAACGTTTCTGTTGAATGACGAACCGCATTCGCTGGCAAGCCCGCTCCTACAGGTGCAGGGGGTCAGATATTGGCGCGCAACACGCTCGCCGGCAGCGGCTCACCGCGCTCGACCGTCGCTGCCACCGCATCGATCAACCCGCTCAACTCAAACCCCTCGGCCTTGAGCCACGCCTGATCGTAATAGGTCGTGGCATAGCGCTCGCCGCTGTCGCACAGAATCGCCACGATCGACCCCTGCTCCCCCGCCGCCGCCATCTGCTGCGCCGCCATCAACGCGCCAATCAGGTTGGTCCCGCTCGATCCACCGACATGCCGCCCCAGACGTTCAGCCAGGTAATGCATGGCCGCCAGCGACAATGCGTCCGGCACCTTGACCATCGCATCGATAACCTTGGGCAGGAATGACGCTTCCACCCGGGGCCGACCAATGCCTTCGACCCGCGAACCGTGATCCAGGCGCAGGCTGGCATCGCCGGTCTGGTAGTAATCGAAAAACACCGAGCGTTCGGCATCGGCACACAACACGCGGGTGGCGTGCTGCCGATAACGTACGTAACGCCCCAGGGTCGCCGTCGTCCCCCCAGTCCCGGGGCTGGACACCAGCCAGCTCGGCTCCGGATGCTTTTCGAAACGCATCTGCTGGAAGATCGATTCGGCGATGTTGTTGTTCGCACGCCAGTCGGTCGCACGTTCGGCGTAGGTGAACTGGTCGATGAAGTGGCCGTCGTGCTCGCGCGCCAGGCGTTCGGACTCGGCGTAGATCTGCGTCGGATCCGCGACCAGATGCGTCTGCCCGCCATAGAACGCGATTTGTGCGATCTTTTCCCTCGACGTACTGGCCGGCACCACGGCAATGAACGGCACCCCCAGCAAACGCGCGAAATACGCCTCGGAAATCGCCGTCGAGCCGCTGGACGCCTCGATCACCGGCGCACCGGGCTTGAGCCAGCCATTGCACAGCGCATACAGGAACAGCGACCGCGCCAGGCGGTGTTTCAGGCTGCCGGTGGGATGGCTCGACTCATCCTTGAAGTACAACTCGATGCCGGCAAAACCTGGCAGCGACAAGGGGATCAGGTGAGTGTCGGCGCTGCGCTGGAAGTCGGCTTCGATGATCCGGATGGCTTCGCGGGACCACTGTCGGTTGTCGCTCATGGTGGTTATCTCGATGGATCAGGCAATAGGCGGCCCTGTCAAAAGCCTCAACCTGCAAGCTTAGGAAAAATCCTACATCAAACACAGGTACAGCTGAGTTCCAATACATCCGGCAACTGCTAGGCTCAGGTCCTTGCCCGAAGAATCGCGCTGTAACGACATATAACAAAAAAGAATATAACTTTTGTTTTAACAACAAACGGTACGGGTTAGGGTGTGCCACCTTTTGACTTTATCGATGGAGAGCGACTTTGCCTCTGCGTAGCACGTTCACGCGTTTCTTTCAGCTGGAAGCTGCCAGCGGTCTGTTATTGATCGCCGCGGCTATCCTCGCGCTGATCATCAACAACTCCCCATTGTCGTGGCTCTACAACGGCCTGCTGGAAACCCCCGTTGTCGCCCAGGTCGGCGCGCTGAAAATCGCCAAGCCGCTGCTGCTGTGGATCAACGACGGGCTCATGGCGCTGTTCTTCCTGCTGATCGGGCTGGAGGTCAAGCGCGAGGTCCTCGACGGGCAGCTGTCCAAACCGTCGCAGATCGTCCTGCCCGGCGCGGCCGCCATTGGCGGCATGGTGGTCCCGGCGCTGATCTACTGGTTCCTCAACCGTGACAATCCACCGGCCCTGGACGGCTGGGCGATCCCGACCGCCACCGACATCGCCTTCGCGCTGGGCGTACTGGCGCTGCTGGGCAAACGCGTGCCGGTGTCGCTGAAGTTGTTCCTGATGACCCTGGCGATCATCGACGACCTCGGCGCGATCGTCATCATCGCGATTTTCTATTCCGGCGAACTGTCGACCCTGTCCCTGGCACTGGCCGCCGCCTGCATCGCGGCGCTGATCGGGATGAACCGGCTCGGCGTGGTCAAGCTCGGCCCCTACATGATCATTGGCCTGATCCTCTGGGTCTGCGTGCTCAAGAGCGGAGTGCATGCCACGCTGGCCGGCGTGACCCTGGCATTCTGCATCCCCTTGCGCACGAAAAACGCCGAACCCTCTCCCCTGCTTTCACTGGAGCACGCGCTGCACCCATGGGTGGCCTACGGCATCCTGCCGCTGTTCGCCTTCGCCAACGCCGGCCTGTCCCTCAGTGGCGTGACCGCCGAAAGCTTCACCCACGCCGTGCCAATGGGCATCGCGATCGGCCTGCTGCTGGGCAAGACCGTCGGCGTGTACGGCCTGACCTGGCTGGCGGTGAAAACCGGCATCGCCGCCCTGCCCCAGGGTGCCAATTGGGGCCAGGTGCTGGGCGTGGCGATTCTCTGCGGCATCGGCTTCACCATGAGCCTGTTCGTCGGTTCGCTGGCCTTTGAGCCGGGCGTCAGTGACTACGCAGGCATGGACCGCATGGGGATCCTGACCGGTTCGATCCTGGCGGCATTGATTGGCTATGCCGTAACGGCGGCGGCGAGTCGCAAGCCGGTGCTGCAAACCGCGTAGGGAACAATTCATGTGCTAAAGAAAAACCCCGATCCAGTCACCTGGTCGGGGTTTTCTTTTACCCGTATTCCCGCTTAGTGGGAAACGCGGCTGGTGCCATCCACCGTGGCAATGCGCACGCGCTCGCCAACGCGGAACACTTCGTTTTCCTGAACCTGTTGCACGTAGGCGCGCATGCTGCCGTCGTCTTCGCGCACGGTGATTTCCACGCCCTGGGTGCGGGTCAGGCCTTCTTCGGCTGCCGAGCCTACCAGGCCGCCTGCGACGGCACCGATAACTGCTGCGACAATGCTGCCGCGGCCACCACCGATGGCGCTACCACCGACACCGCCCACCACTGCACCTGCCGCGCCGCCGATTGGCGTCTTGGTACCTTCGATTTTCACCGGTCGCAGGGCTTCGATGGTACCCATGCGAATCGTCTGCACGCGACGCGCTTCGTCACGGGAATAGGAGTCACCGGTCAAGCTCGATTGGCAGCCAGTGAGCAACATCGCCATGGTGGAAAAGGAAGCAACCAGCAGAACAGACTTACGCATAGCATCAACTCCAAAGGACAAGTAACCATTAAACTCCGCAGCCAGACGCCTGTCACGGTCTTGCCCGGATAAAAATGTTTCGATTCAGGCTTCGTACAGGCGCGTTCACGCACTGACCACGCAGCAGCGGCCTGCTCGCAAGCCGCACCACTGACCAGGGATCCAGATGGATTACTTTATCATTGTCGTCACTACCGTCGCCGGGCTGTACTTCCATGGGTGGCTGTACGTGCGCATCAGACGCTGGATGGACCGGGACCTGGCGTTGGCGCTGGCCGGCAAGGACGAGCAGAAAAAAGCGTTCATGCTCGAACGGTTGGCGAGCGCCCGGGCTCAGAAAATCAGGCGTCGAGACCTGCCGCAGTGGCTTGAGGCCGCAGCGGCAGCTTATCCCGAACGGTAGACTGCTTAAGGCGCCAGGCGTTCAAGAATCCAGCTGGCACCCTGCAGGCGATAGTTGAGCCGGTCGTGGAGACGGCTCGGACGGCCCTGCCAGAACTCGATGCGTTCTGGCAGCAGGCGATAACCGCCCCAGTGTTCAGGGCAGTGGGGTTGGCTATCGCTGAAACGTTGCTCGGTATCCTTGAGCAGCGACTCCAGCTCACCCCGATCGGCAATCACCCGGCTCTGCGGCGAAGCCCAGGCACCGAGGCGACTGCCCAGCGGGCGCACCTGATAGTACGCATCGGATTCTTCTGGCGTGACTTTCACCACCCGACCTTCAATCCGCACCTGACGCTCCAGGGTCGGCCAGAAAAACGTCATGGCCGCGAATGGATTCGCCACCAGTTGCTGGCCTTTGGCGCTGTCGTAGTTGGTGAAGAAGGTGAAGCCCTGGGCGTCCAGGCCCTTGAGCAGCAGGATGCGGCAATGCGGCCGCCCCTCCTGGTCGACAGTGGCCAAGGTCATGGCATTGGCCTCCACCGGTGCCTGCTCGGTTTTCACCGCGTCGGCAAACCATTGGTGGAACAGCGCGAACGGCTCGGCCGGGGCTTGCGCCTCGGTCAGGCCATCACGGGTGTAGTCGCGGCGCATATCAGCCAGGGCCTTGGTCATGGCGCATTCCTTATGGTTGACGAATTACTTCTTTGTAGTATCGGCGGCGGCGACTTTTTTAGTGTCGGCTGCGGCTTTGGCCGGTGCCGTCTTCTTCGCGGGCGTTGCCGTTTTAGCCGGGGTCTTCTTCGCGGCGGCTTTCTTGGCCGGCGCTTTCTTCGCCACCGGTGCAGCCGCTTTCTTCGCATCGGCAGGTGCTGGCGTCACAGGCTTGGCAACCGGCTTGATGTCCTGGGCCGCGACCATGCGCACAGGCGCCGGGGCCGGCATGTTGTACTTGCTCAGCAAGGCGACCATGGTGTTTTGCGGCGTCACCAGCAGCTCCACGCGGCGGTTCAGGGCACGACCTTCATTGCTGTCGTTGGCAGCACGCGGGGCTTCACCACCCATGCCACGCAGCATCAGGCGATCGCGCTGCAGACCGCTGAGGCGGAAGATCGCAGCCACCGATTGCGCACGTTCCTGGCTCAGCTTCACGTTAGCCGGCGCTGCGCCCGAGGTGTCACTGTGGCCGAGTACCAGCACGGCAGTCTTCGGATCGGCTTCAAGGATTTTCGCAACGCGAGTGAACGGGCCGAGGGTTACCGGCAGCAGCATGGCCGGGCGGTCCGGGTTGAACGAGCCTTCTACCGGCGCGGTGACCACCAGGACGTTTTCACGGCGTTCGAGTTGCAGGTTGCTGTCCTTGATCGCTGTACGCAGACGCGGTTCGTAGTCGTCAAGCCAGGCTTGGGTGACTTTCGGATCAGGCATCGGCACGGCTTTGGCAGTGCTTTGATCCTTGCCGCCGAACGGCCACCACCACTTGCCGCCCGCCTCGGCCTCGGCCTTGGCGACTTCGACCGGCTTGGCCTCAGGTTTTACCTCTGGTTTCTTGTCGAGCACTTCCTCGGAGCCGAACGGCCAGTACCAAGGGCTGGAACTGTCAGTCTTGGTCACCGCAGCGGCTGCGGTGGGCTTCAAGGGAGCTGGGGCCGGTTCTTTGGCCGGCTCTTTGACAGGCTCTTTGGCCGCGACTTTGTCGGAAGACCCGAACGGCCACCAACTGCCGCCGTCTGCATCATTTTTAGGAGTCTGCGCGCAACCGGTAATAGCGAAGCACAGTGCCAAGGCGAGGGTGGGTTTGGTTGACATTGGATATCCACAAAAATGAAGTAATAAAATCAGGCCGGGTCAGCCCGCATAAACAGACGCTTGGAAACTGAAAAGGCCGTCGGGTTCCAGCTCCGGAACCCTTGAGCGTGATTTACAGACAAGTGGCCAGTACCCGCACAAGCTTTTGTGCGCGCGGATCCATCAAGACGTACGGCCCCAGGGTATTTGTCACAAAACCGAATGCCACATCATGTTCCGGGTCAGCGAAACCAACAGAGCCACCCGCGCCCGGATGCCCGAAGGCTCGCGCGCCCAGGCCGAAGGTCGCATTGGGCACATCCGGTTGGTCGAGCATGCAGCCCAGGCCGAAACGGGTTCGGGTCAACAGTGTCTTGTCTTCGCCGAGGCTGTGCTCGCGGGTCAACTCGTCGAGCAATTCGCCTTCCAGCAGGCTGCCATCGAGCAAACCGGCGTAAAACCCGGCCAGGCTGCGAGCATTGCCGTGGCCATTGGCCGCCGGCTGCTGCATGCGCCGCCACTCAGGTTTGTTGGTACTGGTCAGCACCGAAGGTGGATTGGTAAAAGCGCGGGTGGTCATGGCCGTTGGCTCGCGCAGGGTCACTTGCAGCAGGCGCTGGGCCGCGGCATCGCCGACATTGCCCTTGCCGCGGGCAATGTGCGCCACGCGATGAAACTCTTCATCGGCCAGGCCGACGTGAAAATCCAGGCCCAAAGGCTTGGCAACCCGCGCCACGATGGATTCACCGGGGCCACGACCGTCAGCACGGCGCAGCAGCTCGCCGACCAGCCAGCCATAGGTGATGGCCGCATAACCGTGGCCCTCACCCGGCGTCCACCATGGTGCTTCGGCGGCCAGGGCGTCGACCATGGTTTGCCAGTCGTAAAGCGCTTCAGGGGCCAGTAACTCGCGCAACGCCGGCAGACCGGCCTGATGGCAAAGCAGTTGGCGCAGGGTCACCGATTCTTTGCCGGCGGCGGCGAATTCAGGCCAGTAGCGGGCCACCGGGGCGTCCAGTTGCAGCTTGCCTTCAGCCACCAGTTGCAGGGCGGTGACGGCGGTGAAGGTCTTGGTGCAGGAGAACAGGTTGGCGATGGTGTCACTGTGCCAGGCTTCGGCCCCGTCCTTGTCGGAGGTGCCGCACCACAAGTCGACGACGGTTTCGCCGCCGACCAGGATGCACAACGCGGCGCCACGTTCCTGAGGATCGTCGAACAGCGCCGCGAACGCTTCACGCACTGCCTCGAACTTAAGCTCGTAATGACCCTGAATCTGCACCCGCAACTCCCCGGAAACGTTCTATAAAGTGGGCCGCATTGTTCCAGCCCTTGAGGGTTTTGGGAACAGGGGCGGGCTGGGCGGTCAATTCAACCCCCAGGTTAAAATCAAAAGATCGCAGCCTTCGGCAGCTCCTACAGGGTTGCGATCCCGGTGTTTAATGACCTTGGCCGGAATGCCCACCAGCGCCCTTCCCCGGGCCTTTGCCGGCTTCGGCCTTGCGCCCGCCCTCGGCATCGTGGTTCGCCTTGTCGACCTCGGCGGCGGCCTTCTGGGCCTCTTTGGCCAATTGATCGACCGTCGCCAGATTGCTCTTGCGCACGCTGTCGACAAAGCCCTGGAACGGCAGATCGGTTATCCCCACCAGGCCAAAGTGACCATTTTCGCCATCCAGCAGGCGACCGGTCACGGGTTGGTCGAGGTACTGGAACCAGTGCACGCCAACAATCGACGGCTCGCCCAGCGCCTGTTTCAGGAAATTCGCGTAGGCCGGGCCACGGTCTTCTTCCTTCGCCAGTTGCGTCACGCCGCCCCAGAACGGGCCGCGGTCGGTCGAGCCGAAGTTGAACTCGGTGACCAATACCGGTTTGTCCAGACTGCGCAGCCTGGCGAAGTCGTAACCGTCCTGGGGTTGCAAGGTGTACATGTTGAAACTCAATACGTCGCAGTACTGCGCACAGGCCTCAACGGCTTCCGGGGTGCTGATGGCAAACCGGCCACCAAGCAGGAGCTGGTTCGGCGCGTGCCACTCCAGCGAATCGGAAATGGTCTTGAAGTAGGTGTCGGCGAAGACCTTCTGGAAGTATTTGAAGTCGGCCTCGATTTCCGGGTGCTCGGCGCTTGGCAGCGGCGGCACGAAGCCCGGGTCCTCCATCAGTTCCCAGGCTGGCAGATCGATACCCCAGGCTTTCGACAAGCCCGCCTGGTTGCGGTATTTGTCGCGCAACTGCTTGAGGAACGCGCGCTTGGCCGGCACGTCGGTGGTCATTTTCAGGGTGCCATAGGCCAGCGCATAGCGGGCTTTCGGGTCATCGCCGGGACCGGCCCAGGCCAGTTCGTTGTCGGCGAAGTAACCGATCAGCCATGGATCGTCGCGGTGGTCGCGGGCAGCAATGGCCACCGCGCGCTCGGTCGCCATGGCGAAACGCGGGTCGAATGGGTCGGGCATCCCGCCCCACCAGTCGTTGCCAGTGCTGATGCTCGCGTAATCGCCGACGATCGACAATGGCAAGGTGTACGGCATGCGCTGCGCGTCACCCAGTGCCGGTGCGCTCCAGTTGCCGAGGGTATTGAACCCCCAGGCTTGCAGGCGCTCCAGGGTGTGGCCGGTCCAGCGCTGCTCATCAAAGGTCGTTTTGCAGGGTTCGGCAGGTGGTGGCTCAGCCGCTTTTGCCACCGTCGCATCGGCGGCGCCGGCCTTGGCCGCTTCGGCGACTCCGGATTCGGCCGTTGAGGGTGCGACGGCAGGCTCGGCAGCCTTCTCGGCCGTTGCTTCTACCGCGTCGGCCTTGGCCGCTTCAGCAACGCCGGCCTTGGTATTGCTGCCCAGTGCACAAGGGTCGCCGTACAGACGCTGCAGATTGGCGCCATAGAAGTCATACCATTTTCCAGAACTGAAACCCCGCCCCTTGTCGACACCATTACCACCGCGGTTGTCGCCTTCCCCGAAGTGATTGGCCAGTGGTTCATCAGCCTTGGGCAGGGATTCGAACATCCATTCCCGACCGGCGACATACGTCTGGTTGACGTCCGCCGCAACGGTGTTGACCCCCAGCGAATAGAACGGATGCCCCTGCGGCGTCACCAGGTACCAGCGTCCATCGCGTTTCTCGGTGCGGAAAAAACCGCTGGCCTTGAACGTCGGCCCGTTGGTCCAGCCGCCGAACGTGTCCAGGGAGGACTTTTCGCGCTCACCCAGCCAGGTTTTCAGCTGCTGTTGTTCCTTGGCGGCGGCGCTTTTCAGTTGTTCGTCGCTGCTGACCTTTTCTGGCCATTTGGCCCGGGTCGATTGGCCATAAGCGTCCACCAGCCCGCCATAGACCGCTTGGGTCACACCTTCGCCATCCTGCACGCCAAAGCGCTCCAGCAGGATGCTCTGGGCGACTTTCGGTTGATCCATGGACAGGCTGACCGACACCACCTGGCTGCGGTCCAGTTCACCGGCACTGCTGGCCAGCAAAATGCGCTGGCCGTCGACCGTCATCGGCATCGGCGGACCCGCCTTCAGGCCCTGGCTCAGCGGAGAAGTCGGCTGCAATGGCACCAACAGGGTCTGCGCCGGGCCGGCTGGAAGATCGACGCGACTGACCAACGTCTTGCCGTCGTTGCTCTGAATGGTCACGTACAGGGTCACGGCCCAATTCATGGCGCTCTGGATCCGCAAGCTCATGACGCCCGACTGCGACCAGTCCCAGGCACCGGTCTGCGGCGACAGGCGCAGCGTTGGCCGCGCAACAGGGTTGAAGGTGACCCGGCGCAGCACTTCGCCTTCGGGCGTCTGTTCGGCGTTGGACTGCGGCAGGCTGGCGTCCTGGGTCGCCACCTGGACCACGTCGGCGGGGCGCACAAAATTGAACAGCGTCTGCTGCCCGGCGGGCGCCGCCAGCAAGGGCGTGGCGAACATCAGGGCAAGAACGGCAGGTAGCGAACAGCGAATCATGAGAACGGAATTCTCCCTAGCGACCCGGGTGGGTCAATGGAAAAGCGATGGTAGAGAGATAGACAACGCGGCGGGCAAAACTGCCCACCGGTTTATCAGGAAATTTCACGGCGGAAGGGAGGCAACGCATTGAGGATCGCCTTGCCATAACGCTGGGTGACCAGGCGCCGATCGAGCAAGGTGATGGTGCCGCGGTCTTCTTCGGTGCGCAGCAGGCGCCCGCAGGCCTGGACCAGTTTCAGCGAGGCGTCCGGCACGGAAATCTCCATGAACGGATTGCCGCCACGGGCCTCGATCCATTCGGCCAGCGCCGCTTCGACCGGATCATCCGGCACCGAGAACGGAATCTTGGCGATCACTACGTGCTCGCAGTAGGCACCGGGCAAGTCGACCCCTTCGGCAAAACTCGCCAGGCCGAACAGAACGCTGGAATCACCGCCATCGACCCGCGCCTTGTGCTTGTTCAGGGTTTCCTGTTTCGACAGGTTGCCTTGAATGAACACCTGCTTGCGCCAGTCGCGGTCCAGGCCGTCGAACACGTCCTGCATCTGCTTGCGCGAGGAAAACAGCACCAGCGTGCCCCGAGACCCTTCGACCAGGTCTGGCAGGTCACGGATGATCGCGGCGGTATGGGCCGCCGCATCCCGCGGATCCGCGTTCAGGTTCGGCACCCGCAATACACCGGCGTCGGCGTGATGGAACGGGCTCGGCACCACGGCGGTCACGGCCTTTTTCGGCAGGCCGGCGCGCATGCGGAAGCGGTCGAAGGTGCCCAGGGCGGTCAAGGTGGCCGACGTCACCAGCGCGCCATAGGCCACGTTCCACAGGTTTCGCCGGAGCATTTCCGCCGCCAGGATCGGGCTTGCGTTGACTTCGATATCGAAAAGCGAGCCGCTTTCCGCCAGGGTCAGCCAGCGGGCCATGGGCGGGTTGTCTTCCGGGTCTTCAGCGGTGAACGCGACCCACAATTCCCAGTTGCCGGATGAGCGCGACAACAGGCTGCCGAACAACGGATACCACTCCTCGGCCTGGTTGCTGGCGATGCCGATATTGACCTCGCCGTCCATACCTTCCTTGAGCAATTCAGTGAGGCGGGTAAACAGGTCGGTCAGGCGCGCGTAGCCCTTCTTCAGCTCGACGCCCATTTCGCGCATGTGCTCGGGAATCACCCCGCCCACGAAACGGTGGCGTGGGCGTTCGCGGCCCTCGACATCTTCGCCGGGCTTGAAATCGGCGATCTGCTCACAGGCGGTGAACATGAACTGTTGCTGGGTCTTGATCTCCCGCGCCAGCTCCGGCACCTGCTCGATCAGCTTGCCCAGATCACCGGGCAACGGGTGTTGGGCCAGCAGCTTGGTGAGGTTCTTCGCGGTGGTTTCCAGCCAGTCGGCGGTGGAGCGCAGGCGCGTGTAATGGGCAAAGTGGCCGATGGCCTTGTCCGGCAGGTGATGGCCTTCGTCGAACACGTAGATGGTGTCGCGCGGATCGGGCAGCACGGCACCGCCGCCCAGCGCCAGGTCGGCCAGGACCATGTCGTGGTTGGTGACGATCACATCGACCTTGCCCATGCCTTCGCGGGCCTTGTAGAAGGCGCACTGGCCGAAGTTCGGGCAATGGCGGTTGGTGCACTGGCTGTGATCGGTGGTCAGGCGCGCCCAGTCGGCGTCCTCCAGGGCGGTGGACCAGCTGTCGCGGTCACCGTCCCACTTATTGCCGGCAAGTTTCTCGATCATGCTGGTGAACAGCTTCTGGCTGGCCTCATCGACCTCGATCTTGAAGCCTTCTTCTTCGAACAGCTGGGCGGTGGCGGTTTGTGCGTGACCTTCCTGGAGCAACATGTCGAGCTTGGACAGGCACATGTAGCGTCCACGCCCCTTGGCCAGCGCAAAACTGAAATTCAGCCCGCTGTTGCGCATCAGGTCGGGCAGATCCTTGTAGACGATCTGCTCCTGCAAGGCGACGGTGGCTGTGGCGATCACCAAACGCTTGCCCGCCGCCTTGGCCGTGGGGATGGCCGCCAGGCTGTAGGCTACGGTCTTGCCGGTACCGGTGCCGGCTTCCACCGCGACAATCGCGGGGTCGCCACTGCGCCGGCCTTCGTCGTCGGTGTCGATGTCACCGAGGACCTTGGCGATTTCGGCGATCATCAGGCGTTGGCCGTAGCGCGGCTTGAGGCTCTTGGCTTCGAGAAAACGCGAATAGGCGCCCTGGATCGTGGTTTTGAGTTCAGTGCTGATCATGGATTGTCGGGCGCAAAAAACGCTGGATAAATTTTCAGTAGTTCGGTTCGGTCGCTATCATACCCCGCTAATGAATCCCGCGCAGAACGGAGTAACCCGATGACACCTTTTAGCCTCATTTATAGCCTGCATGTCCTCGCCGCACTGGTGTGGGTCGGCGGCATGTTTTTCGCCTGGATGGTCTTGCGCCCCGCGGCCTTGAAGGCACTGGAGGGCCCTGCCCGGCTGAAGCTGTGGCTGGAAGTGTTTCAAGGTTTCTTTCGCTGGGTCTGGGTCGCGGTGGTGCTATTGCCGATCAGCGGCGTCGGCATGATTCATCTGCAATACACAGGTTTTGAAAGCGCACCGCGTTACGTGCAGGTGATGATGGGCTTGTATGTGGTGATGACCGCGTTGTTCATCCGGATCCAGGCGTTGATGTTGCCGGAGTTGCGCACGGCGGTGACGGCCCAGGATTGGCCGGCGGGGGCTGCGGTACTGGGAAGGATTCGTCGGTTGGTGGGGATCAATCTGATTGTCGGGTTGGTGTTGGTGGCGATTGCGGCGGCACGACCGATGTTCTAGATAATTCCCCCTGTAGGAGCTGCCGCAGGCTGCGATCTTTTGATGTTGCTTTTAAAAACAAGATCAAAAGATCGCAGCCTGCGGCAGCTC
>NZ_JAXDEO010000063.1:0-30390 GCF_035064975.1 Pseudomonas sp. YuFO20 | reverse complement strand
CAGGCCCGCTCCCACATTTCGATCGGTGTCATGCACAAGATCTGTGTGCACTGGAGATCCCTTGTAGGAGCAAGCTTGCTCGCGAAAGCGGTGGGTCAGGCGACATCTCTGTCAACGAGTCGGCCGTCTTCGCGAGCAAGCCCGCTCCCACATTTTGATTGGCGCCGAGCACAAATGCCGGGTGCGCTGGAGACCCCCTGTGGGAGCAAGCTTGCTCGCGAAAGCGGTAAGTCAGGCGATATCTCTGTCAACGGGTCGGCCGTCTTCGCGAGCAAGCCCGCTCCCACATTTTGATCGGTGTCATGCACAAGTGCCGGGTGCGCTGGAGATCCCCTGTAGGAGCGGGCTTGCTCGCGAAAGCGGTGTATGGTTCACACAGAAATCGCCGCCTGTTCGCGAATCACCCGGCGAATCATCTCCATCAAAGCTTGAGCCACTGGCGTGTGCAGGCATCCATGGCGATACGTCAGGCCGATCGCCCGGGTGGTCTGTTTCAATTCCACTGGCAGAATGCACAGCTCGCCGGAGGCGATTTCCTGTTCCAGTTGATGCGCGGACACCGCCGCGAGCATGTCCGAGCGCAGCAATAGGCCGCGGATGATCGCCATGTCGGCGCTTTCCACCACCGGCCGGGGCGGGGCGATGCCGAAGCGGGCGAAACACTCGTCGAGCATCTGCCGGGCCGGCGATCCGGCGCGGGGCAGCACCCATCGGGCGCTGCCCAGCTCGTGGTGCAGGGCGGTTTTCGCATAGAGCGGATGATCACGCCGGGCCAGCACCACCATGTCTTCCGTGAGCAACGCCTCGCCGGTCAGGTCGCTGGCATAGGCCTCTGAACGCAAGGCACCGAAAATGAAATCGACATCGCCGGCGCGCAGCTCCGTCGCCAGCAGATCGAACGGGCTTTCATTGGTGATCACCTGGATAGCCGGGTGCTCGGCCACCAGGCGCACGATGGCCTCGGGCAGGATGCGCGTGCGGCCAAGGGGCAGGGCGCCGACCTGCACCACCCCTTGCAGGGTACCGCGCAGGGCGGTGATGTCGGTCTCGATGTGGCGCAACTCGTTCAGTGCCCGGCGGATCGGAAAGAGGATTTCATGACTCGCGGGAGTGGGCTGCAAGCCCCGTGGCGTACGCTCGAAGAGCGTCTGGCCGCAGCCACTTTCCATGACCTTGATGGTCGAGCTGATCGCCGGCTGACTCAGGCCGAGCAGGCTGGCGACCGTCTGCATATGGCGCGTTTCACAGAGTTTGATGAACACCTGCAGGCGTCGGGCCTGGAGCAGGTAAAGCGGCTCGACCGCGCGTTTTTCTCCGCCACCCAACAGCCGCGGCACGCTTTCCAGCTCGGCGAGTACGCGTCGTGCACGGGGCAGCAGGCGTTCACCATCATCGGTCAAACGCATACCGTTGGCGTGGCGTTCGAACAGCGGCACGGCGAGACGGGTTTCCAGCTCGGCAATCGCCCGGGTCACCACCGATTGCGCCCGATACAGCGCCACAGAGGCCTTGGATACGCTGCCGTGATCGGCCACCCGGACGAAGGCGCGTACGTGCATGAGGCTGGGCAGTTCAGTGGATTCCATGGGGCTTTTGCTCGGAAGTTCGCTCTCTGCAGCGGACTATGCCGCCGCCCTGTACCAGTGGCAATAAAAAAAACGCATACCTGCAACAGCGCAACGCATTACTCCGCTGGCAGGTGCCGATGCGATGCTCTTTCGACACGCAGAAGGAGTATCCGCAATGATCGATTCACCGAAAAACGCACCGAAAAACGCGCTGGTGGTCAGCGCTCACTCTGCCGATTTCGTCTGGCGCGCCGGCGGCGCCATCGCCCTGCACGCGCAACAGGGCTACAACGTGCACATCGTCTGCCTGTCATTCGGCGAGCGCGGCGAGTCCGCCAAGTTGTGGCGCAAGGGCGAGGTGAGCGAAGACAAAGTCAAAAGTGCGCGCCGTGAAGAAGCCCAGGCCGCCGCCGATATCCTCGGCGCCAGCGTCGAGTTCTTCGACATCGGCGACTACCCGTTGCGCGCGGACAAGGACACCCTGTTCCGACTCGCCGATGTGTTTCGCCGGGTGCAACCGGAATTCGTCCTCAGTCACTCAAGCAAAGACCCCTACAACTACGATCACTCGCTGGCCATGAACCTGACCCAGGAGGCGCGCATCATCGCTCAGGCCGAAGGCTACAAACCGGGCGAGAAAATCGTCGGCGCGCCACCGGTCTACAGCTTCGAACCGCACCAGCCCGAGCAATGCGAATGGCGCCCCGACGTGTTGCTGGATATCACCCAGGTCTGGGGCAAGAAGTACGCCGCCATCCAGTGCATGGCCGGCCAGGAACACCTGTGGGAGTACTACACCCGCGTCGCCCTGCAGCGCGGCGTGCAAGCCAAGCGCAACGTCGGGATCACCTCCACCCGCGACATCATCTATGGCGAAGGCTATCAAAGCATTTTCCCGCGCGTGACGGAGAACCTGGCATGAGCGAGTTGATCGGCAAAACCGGTATCGTCGTGCGCAATATCGCCCGGGCCGAGCGCGCGCTGGTCGATGAGCTGCAACGCTACGGCGTCGCGACCATTCATGAAGCGCAGGGGCGCAAAGGCCTGCTGGCGTCTTCGATCAGACCCATCCAGCGTGGCACCGTGATCAGTGGTTCGGCGGTGACGGTGCTGGTCGCGCCGGGCGATAACTGGATGTTCCATGTGGCGGTGGAGCAGTGCCGGCCAGGGGATATCCTGGTGGTGGCCCCCAGTTCGCCGTGCACCGACGGTTACTTCGGCGATCTGCTGGCGACCTCGCTCAAGGCACACGGCGTGCGTGCCCTGGTGATCGATGCCGGGGTGCGCGACACCCACACCTTGCGCGAGATGGGCTTTGCGGTCTGGTCCCGCGCCATCAATGCCCAGGGCACGATCAAGGAGACCCTCGGCTCGGTCAACCTGCCGCTGGTGTGTGGCGGTCAGCTGGTCAACCCGGGGGATGTGGTGGTGGCCGATGACGATGGCGTGGTCATCGTGCGTCGCGCCGAAGTCTCGCAAGTGGTCGAGGCCAGCCGTGCCCGCGCCGACCTGGAAGAGCACAAGGCCCAGCGCCTGGCCAATGGCGAGCTGGGGCTGGACATCTACAACATGCGCGCACGCCTGGCGGAGAAGGGCCTGCGCTACGTCGACAGCCTCGACGAACTCGGAGACTGAGCATGGGCCAGATACGCATTCCTTGCCTGTTGATGCGCGGGGGGACGTCCAAGGGGGCTTACTTCCTGGCGGGTGACTTGCCCGAGCAGTCGGCGCTACGCGACCGCGTGCTGTTGGCGGCCATGGGTTCGCCGGATGCGCGGCAGATCGACGGCATCGGTGGCGGCGACTCGCTGACCAGCAAGGTGGCGATCATCCAGCCCTCGGCGCGCGATGATGCCGACGTGGATTACCTGTTCGCTCAGGTGCTGGTCGATGAGCCGCGCGTCGATTACGGGCAGAACTGCGGCAACATCCTCGCCGGCGTCGGGCCGTTCGCCATCGAGCGCGGGCTGGTGGCCGCCCGGAGTGATGTGACACCGGTGCGCATTTTCATGGAAAACACCGGACAGATCGCGGTGGCCCATGTGCCCACACCCCAAGGTAGCGTCAACTATAGCGGTGAAGCGCGGATCGACGGGGTACCTGGTGGCGGCGCTCCGCTGATCGTCGAATTCGAGAATGTCGCCGGTTCCAGCTGCGGATCGTTATTGCCCACCGGCCAGGTGGTCGATGTGTTCGACGGCATTGAGGTCACCTGCGTCGACAACGGCATGCCGGTGGTGCTGATCCGCGCCTCCGACCTTGGCCTGCGCGGCGATGAAAGCCCCGGGCAACTCGATGCCGACAGCGCGTTGAAGGCCCGGCTCGAATCGATCCGCTTGCAGGTCGGCCCGCGGATGAACCTGGGCGAGGTGGCCCAGCGCAACGTGCCGAAGATGTGCCTGATTGCGCCGCCACAGGCCGGCGGGGCACTGAGCACCCGCACCTTTATTCCCCATCGCTGCCACACCAGCATCGGCGTGTTCGGCGCGGTCAGCGTGGCGGTTGCCTGCCTGATCGAGGGCAGTGTGGCGGCGGGTATCGCCCGGGTCGACGAGGTCGAGGTGAAGCGCCTTCAGGTCGAGCACCCCACGGGGGAATTCAGCGTTGAGCTGCGTCTGCAGGACGGAGTGTTGGTCGGGTGTGGCTTGATGCGCACAGCTCGCCTGCTGTTTGACGGCGTGGTGTGCGTGCCGGATACGCTGGCCTGGTCGTGATATAGACTCATCAGGAGGGCTATCTCGACAGGAGTGACACGCGTGGCAGGATTGCAATGGACTCGATGATCAACGCGGCAGCGCAGGCGCTGGCGGCGGGGGATCCGCTGGGCGCGCTGGACCGGGTGGCGCTGCGCGACGATGCGCCGGCGCTGGCGCTGCGCGGCATCGCCATGGCGCAACTGGGCGATCTGGCGCGGGCCAAGGCGCTGGTGCGCCGGGCGGCGCGGGCGTTCGGGCCGCATGAGGCGCTGGCGCGGGCGCGCTGTGTGGTCGCTGAGGCCGAGATCGCACTGGCGTCACGGGACCTCGGCTGGCCGGTCAAGGCCCTCGAGGCGGCGCGGCTCACCCTGGAGGCTCACGATGATCGGGTGAACGCGGCCCATGCGCGCTATCTGCAGATCCGCCGCCTGTTGCTGATCGGCCAGCTGGATCAGGCCCAGGAGCAACTTGCGCAGCTTGCCCCGGCCACCTTGCCACCGCCCCTGCGGGCCACCCATGAACTGGTGGCGGCGGGGATCGCCATGCGCCACCTGCAGGCCCAGGCGGCGCGGGCTGCCTTGGCCAGGGCAGAACTGGCCGCACAACAGGCGGGCATTCCCGCGCTGTCGGCGGAAGTCGAAAGCGCGCAGCACCTGCTCGACAGTCCCGCTGCACGCCTGATCAGTCACGGCACGGGGCGACCGGTGTTGCTCGACGAAGTGGAAGCGTTGCTGGCCTCGACCGCACTGGTGGTGGATGCCTGTCGAAACGTGGTGCGTGGGTCGGGCATGTCGGTCGCTTTATCGAAGCGCCCGATCCTCTTCACCCTCGCGCGAACACTGGCCGAAGCCTGGCCATCCGATGTGCCCAGGGAAGTCCTCATTGCCAAGGCGTTTCGCCTGAAACTCAGCGATGAATCCCATCGCGCCCGCTTGCGGGTCGAAATCGGCCGCTTGCGTGCCGCGCTCAAACCCCTGGCCGGTATCCATGCGACCCGTCGTGGTTTTATCCTGGTGGCGCAGGTTTCACCCGAGGTGGTGCTGCTCGCCCCACCGGTGGAAGACAAGTACGCCGCGGTGTTCGCCTTGCTCGGCGATGGCGAGTCCTGGTCGAGTTCGGCCCTGGCCCTGGCGTTGGGCAGCAGCCAGCGCGCAGTGCAGCGCTCGCTCGAATCGCTGGCAGCCGAGGGCAAGGTGCAGTCGTTCGGACAGGGACGGGCCCGGCGCTGGCTGACCCCGCCGGTGCCCGGTTTCGCGACGACCTTGTTACTCCCGGTTCCGCTGCCCGGTGGCTAGGATGATTCCACCTACCCCTTTGGAGGAACACCGAAATGAAACAGTCAGCCGCCGAAATCCTGCGTGAATATGGCCCCTTTGCCGATGTCGATGCCGTGCACGGCGTTACCTGGGACGGTGAGCAGGTGTGGTTTGCAACCACCGACAAGCTCCACGCCCTGGACCCCGACAGTGGCCACCTGCTGCGCTCGCTCGATGTCGCCGGCCATGCCGGCACGGCATTCGATGGCACGCACCTGTTCCAGATCGCCGAGGACCGCATCCAGAAAGTCGACCCGAGCACTGGCGAAATCCTCTCCACCATTCCGGCCCCCGGCGGTGGCAACGACTCGGGTCTGACCTGGGCCGAAGGCTCGCTGTGGGTGGGCCAGTACCGCGAACGGAAAATTCATCAGATCGACCCCGAAACCGGGAAAGTCCTGCGCACCCTGCAATCCAACCGATTTGTCACGGGTGTGACCTGGGTCGAGGGCGCCCTGTGGCACGGCACCTGGGAAGGCGAAGAGGGCGAATTGCGGCGCGTCGACTCGAGCACTGGCGAAGTGCTGGAAAGCCTCAGGCTGCCGGCCGGCATCGGCGTATCGGGGCTGGAGTCCGACGGAGGCGAGCGGTTTTTCTGTGGCGGTGGCAACAGCGGGCGGGTGAGGGTGGTGCGCCGGCCTTCATGATCTTTTGTGCGCGAACAGACCCGCTTGCTCCGGAGCTTCAACTGGCGTAAACAGAGCGCGCATCGATAGCCGTCGCGAGAGACGGTTATCAATGCGGCCATTCACATCTTGTTCAACACGACCAGGCGAGGCGAACGTTGGTAGAGCGACGTCAGTTCAGCGGTGCCATGAAGGGCAAGAACCTTCGTTACCTCAATGACCACGAAGGCCAGTCCGTTCGGGCCAGGGCCGGCTTCCTGCTGCTGGAACATTTTTCGCTGCCGGCCTTCACCCAGGCGCTCGACACCATCGTCACCGCCAACCTGCTGCGGCCCGAGCTGTTTTCGACGAAAACCTTCGGGCTGAGCGAAGGCGAAGTCATCAGCGACCTGGGCCTGGTGATTCGACCCGATGCGCGCCTTGACCCGGTCGAAATTCAATCGCTGGATCTGTTGGTTGTCTGCGGTGGCTACCGCACGGCGCTCAAGGCCGACGACGGGCTGACCGGCCTCTTGCAAGGCGCGGCCGAGCAGGGCGTGACACTGGCCGGGATCTGGAATGGCGCCTGGTTTCTCGGCCAGGCCGGTTTGCTCGACGGCTATCGCTGCGCCATTCACCCGGAGCATCGTCCGGCGCTGGCGGAAATCGCCAGGCTCAGCCAGGTCACCAGCGAAGCCTACGTGGTGGATCGCGACCGCCTGACGGCGTCCAGCCCGACGGGTTCCTTCTACATGGCCCTGGAATGGATCAAGGGCTTGCATGACAAGGCGCTGACTGACGGTATCGAAGACATCCTGGCGTTTGAAGCGTCGCGCTACCGGCGCATCAAGCCCACCTTGAATGTCTCCGTCAGTGGTCCGTTGAGGGAGGTGGTCAACCTGATGGACGCCAACCTGGAAGAGCCGCTGGAGATGGAGGCGCTTTGTCTGTATGCCGGTCGGTCACGCCGGCAGATCGAGCGCCTGTTCAAGGAGCAGTTGGGCACCACGCCCCAGCGCTACTACATGGATTTGCGCATCACCGAAGCGCGGCGATTGCTGCAGCACACCACGCTGACCATCGTGGAAGTCTCGGTGGCCTGTGGTTTCGTTTCACCCAGCCACTTCAGCAAGTGCTACAGCGCCTACTTCGGTTATCGGCCGTCCAGGGAAACCAGGCTGGTCAAATAACCGTTCGATGAAATGCCGATCATTGCGCGCCAAACATCATCGTCCAGTAGACCCCCTGGTCACTGCGCGCATCCATCGCATAAGCCGCACCGACCTGAGTGAACATCGGGTTCATCAGGTTGGCGCAATGCCCGGGACTTGCCAGCCAACCGGCCATGGCCTTGTTCGGTGAGCCCTGGCCGGCTGCGATGTTTTCGCCGATCTGCCGGCCACGGAAACCGGCGGCTCGCGCGCGGTCGGCCGCAGTGTCGCCATCGGGGTCCTGGTGGGCGAAGTAGTTGCCGTAGGCCATGGCTTTGCTGTGCCCTTGCGCCGCCGCGCCGAGGCTGGCGTTCCAGGCCAATGGCCGCGCGGCGGCGAAGCGCTGGCGCCCGCACAGGCGCGGTTTGGCACGGGCGGCATTGACCTGCGCGAGCAAGGTCTTGCCGACACTGCGCGGATCGCTCACCTGACTGTCCAGCACCGGCCGCGCCAGCACCACTTGCCACTCACTACGACTGCGAGTGACGCCAATGTCGGCGTACTGGTTGTCCAGCAAGGCCGAACAGTGCTCATCCTGCAGCATCTCGAAAGCCTCTTCGGCATCCTGCGCACCCACCACGCGGATGGATCGCACCGTAACGGCCTGGTACCCGGAAGCTTTCAAGCGGTCACGCAAACCGCCGCCGTAGCCGATCGGCAAGGCCAGGCTTGACTTCAGGGCCAGCGGCGACAGGCGTTGGGCGGGACGCCGTGCGCAGTCTTCGGGGTGGGCTCGATAATCGTTGATGGCTTCCACAAGCTGACGCTCCGCACCGGCTTGGGCAGGGGTGGTGATCAGGGGCAGCGAGGTCAACAGGCACAGCGAAGTGAAGCGCAAGGCGAGGGCGGATGGGCGCATGGTGCGGACAGCTCTGATGAGATGACGACGATTGGGGGGAGGAAAAACGCCCGTTTAAGACTGGTGTCTTGGGACAAGGTTCAAGGGGGGAGGGGTTTTAATATGGGGGGACAGCCCTGAACATTGCGTGGACTTCCCTCTGTAGGAGCTGCCGAAGGCTGCGATCTTTTGATCTTGAAAATCAAAAGATCGCAGCCTTCGGCAGCTCCTACAGGGGAATGCGTTCGCTTGAGACCGGGGCGGCTGTCAGGCCGTCTTCGCCGGCAGGTCAAGGCAGGCGTATACCACCAGCTCCACCAGCATCCCCTCCCGCGCCAACCCAGCCACGACGATGGCGGCGCGGTTGGGGTAGGGCGCCTGGAAATACTCGGCGTAGATCCCGTTCACCGTCGCCAGGTAACTGCGATCCGTGACGTAGATCAGCACCTGCGTAACCGCGTCGAGCGTGCTGCCAGCGGCCTGCAGGGTATGGCGCAGATTGTCCAGGGTCTGCCGGGTTTGCGCCTCGATGCCCCCGCTGACCACCTGGCCCTCGCGGTCGATGGGGATTTGTGCGGTGTACAGCGTGCCGTTGCCGACCACCGCCCATTCCAGTGGTGCGCGCGAGGCGAAAAGGTCGGTCTTGATCGCGTGTTTCATTGATTGATTCCTGATGCGTTGCAAGGTTTTATTGGCCATCGCTGCTTTCGCCGGCACCGCGCCGACGGGATTCCTCGGTGCTTTCAACCAGCACCCGCTCGCCAAGTTTCTTCAGCTGGGCCCAGACCTCGTCGTCGACCATCAGCTCCCCGGCAGGCTGCGGGTGAACGGTAGGCACGGCATCCTCGGCACTCAGTCGCGGCAGCAGCATGAAGTGCTGGGAGATCAGCACATTGATGCTTTGCTCGTCGCTCTGCGCCGGTTGCGGCAGGTCATACACCCGCAGGATCGGGCAGGTTTGCCCGGCACTGAACGTGGCGACCAGCTCCTGGCGCGCATCGCGCCAGTACACGCAAAAATTCAGCGCCTCGGCCGAGCAGCGCGCCAGGTAACCGAGCAGCAGGATGCGGTTATGGCAATGGCGGATGCGGATCAGCGCACTGCCGCCACGCAAGGCCTTGCTGACACCCAGCTCGACCGCCTGCGCGGCGCAGCGCAGGACACTCTGGCCGTGGGCATCGAGGGTCAGCTGCGCGGCGTCTTCGTAGCAGGTGTCGATGGGCCGATCGACTTCGTCGTGCAGGTACGCCAGGGCCTTTTTCAACGCACCGATGCCATCGAGGCCTTGCAGTTGCAGGCGGGCGATCATCTCGGCGGCGTCGTCGCAGTCACCGGCGGCGAAGCCGATGCCTTCGAAGGCCTTGCGGCAGATCACCTGGATTTCATTGAGCGAGACGCGCATATCAGTGTTCTCCGGCAACGGTGGCCAGTGTCGGCATCACCGCGAAATTCCAGTCATCGGCGAACGGCTGGCCGATCTCACTGACCAGCGGCGCCCCCTGGAACAAGGTGATGCGCACCCAGCGGCTGGACTTGGGGTCGAACTTGCCAGCGCCGAAGAACGCCAGCTTGCAACGCAGCAGGTGGATCGGCAGCATGTTGCGATCCATCAGGTTGGCGCGAATTTCCCCGAAGGCGCAGCGGGTCATGCCCTGCAACCGGCACACGGTGCCCTTGAACGACGGCTGCGCGAGCAGGAAATGCGCGGTCAATTGCTGCGGATGCTGTTCGCGGTAAGCCAGCAAGGCGCGGTGACACCGCTGGATGTTGTGGGCGATGCCCAGCTGCATTTCCTTTTCCGCGCCAGGTTCCAGGGCGCGTTCCCCCAGGCGCGGTTCTTCCTTTTCCGCCGAGCGATACCAGAAGAAGTGATTGGCCTCGGCCCCTTTCAGGTCGTAGTCGAGGGCCCAGCGGTAGCGGGTCTCGATCAGGCTGCACAGCGCGTCCAGCGGCATCTCGGCATTGAGCCGAAAGCCCTCGTTGACCGACATCTGTTCGACCAGCGGGTCGACCTGTTCGGGGTACAGCTCCAGCAGCAGGCTGACCAGCAATTCCTGGCAACCCAAGCCGGCGTTCAGCTCGGCCCAATCCTGCAGGCGAGACCACAGGTCGGCGCTGACGGGTTGAGCGGCGAACCATGGGCTCAATTGATCGAGGTCGGCCAGGGTCTGCCGGTCGATGCCACTTTGCCGTTGGTCCTCGGTGCTGGTCTGTTGCAGGTGCTGGCGAGCCCGCTGCAACAGCGCCTGGAAACGCTGCACCCGGGGCAGGTCGGCCGGTTGTGCCAAAACCCGCGCCAGTGCGGTTTCCCGGGCACAGACCCATTTGTCGACCAGTTGCGGGTGATTGATCAGGAAGGGCGCCATGCCCAACCCCGTGGAGTTGCCGACCCCCAGGTAACGTTGCAGTTCGATGTCCAGCCCGACCGCTCGTTGCGGATTTCGCGCCCGGGCCATGTGCTCGATCTGCTCGATGCTGAAATGTCGCAGCAGGTACACGGTGAACATCTGCGCGCTGAACGGTTGGGTGAAGTCGGCATTGCCCTGCAGGCAGTTGAAGTCGGCGATGCCGAACTTGCCGTTACCGTACACGGCGGTGGTGCGATACAGGTAGCCGACTTCGGCCAGTTGCCGTGGGTCTGGCTGGCAACCTTCGGCCAGCGCCCCGAGGAAGCGCTCGAAGTTGCGCAGGCTGCGGTTGGCCCGTGACAGCACCAGCACCCGCGCATCGAAACGCCCGGCTTCCTGCAACGGCACGTTGCGCCGCAAGTCGCTCAGCTGCTGATCATCGACATCGCCGGCCAGCAGTACGAAGCTGACGTCCCATTGATCGGCGATGACCCGGTCACTACGCTTTTCCGGCGGCAGGTACATCGAGAAAATCACGCAGTGATAGTGCGCACTGCCGGTGTCGATGCGGTAGATCGCGGTGCCGAAGCCCTCGGCGTCGAGATCGAAGCGGGTGCGTTCGATGCGCCACTGCTCGTTCATCATTTTGCGCATGCTGCTGCGCACGAAACTCAGGCGGCTCTGGAAGTGACTGCCCAGCCGTTCCAGGTCCATGACCCGGGCGGCAGGGCGCAAGGCCGAAGAGGTGTCTGTGTCGGTGTGCGACATCATTGCGATTCCTGGACTGTTCATCATCAGACTGCCTGTTCGCGCGCCATCTGCCGGGCGATGCGCAGGGCATCCCAGAGCGACGGCAGGATCAGCAGCGAAACCGGTACGGCGGTAATTACGATAAAGGATTGCAGCGCCGTGACCCCGCCCGAGCCGATGGTGATCAGCACCACGGCGGCCAGGCCCATGCCGATCGCCCAGAAGGCGCGCAGCCATGCCTTGGGCTTGTCGTTTGCGGACATGGCCATCGCCACGGTAAAGGCCATGGCGTCGCCATTGGTCGCCACCGAAATGAAGCTCAGGAACAGGAACAGCGCCGAGATCAACCCACCCCATGGCAGGTTCTGGGTCACGCCCAACAGCAGGTCTTCCGGTTGCGCACCATGGGCGGTGACGATGCCCGGGGTTTGCAATTCCATGCCGATGCCGGCACCGCCGACAATGGTGAACCAGAACATGGTCACCAGCGGGGCGATGATCGACAGGGTCATGATCACTTCGCGGATGGTCCGGCCCCGGGAAATCTTCGCCACGTACAGCGCCACCATCGGCGCGTAACCGATGAACCAGCCCCAGTAGAACACCGTCCACCAGTCCAGCCATTTCGGATCGGCACGGAACAGGGTCATCGGGATGAACTGTTCGATGTGCAGGGCAAAGGCCGTGGGGAATCCGCCGAGGATGAACGCGGTGGGCCCGAGCAGCACCATGAACACGGCCAGGCCGATCATCAGCCAGACGTTGATCCCGCTGACGAAGCGGATGCCCTCGAGCCCGACCAGGCAGGAGATGGTGTACATCACCGTGACCAGCACGATGGTGATCGACTGCACCACCAGGTCATTGGGAATGCCCCACACCGAGTGCAACGCGCTGCTGATCTGCAGGCCGAGGAAGCCGATCGGGCCGATGGTGCCGGCGACCACGGCGATGATCGAGGTGGCGTCGGCCAGGGTGCCGATCGGCCCCTTGATCGCGCGCTCGCCGAACAGTGGATAGAGCAGGGTGCGTGGTGCCAGGGGCAAACCCTTGTCGTAGTGCAGATGCATCAACACGATGGCCAGCAGGCTGCCCAATACCGCCCAGGCCAGGAAGCCCCAGTGCACGAATGATTGCGCGAGCGCAGCGTGCCCGGCGGCCTCGGTGTGCGCTTGCACCCCGGCGAACAGCGGTGGCGGGCTGGCGAAGTGCATCATCGGTTCCGCCGCCGCCCAGAAGGCACCGCCACCGGCGAGCAGGGCGCACATGATCACCGCGATCCAGTTGAAGGTGCTGGTGTCGGGGCGCTGATCAACGCCGCCGAGCCTGACGCGCCCGCACTTGCTGAAGCAGATGAACAGGCTCATGGCAAAAGTCGCCAGCATCAGGACCTGCCAGTACAGGCCGAAGAATTTCGTCGACCAGGCGAACAGCGTGTTGACCAGCAGCGACACACCCTCGATGTCGACCAGCGCGGCGATCAGGAAGGCGCCAAGAAAGCCGCCACTGATCAGGAACAGCGGCCAGTCGATGTCTTTTTTCGGCGTCGTGGCTGCCGGCGCCTGGCCGTCAGCTTGCAGTGCGGTTGTGGTTTTCATGATGCCTCCAAAATACGCGCCAAGGGCTGCGCATCGCCGGTCGGGGAGATGAACGGGAGGTTATTGTTGTTATTTTTCATGCTGTCCTCACGGTTTGGATCGGGGTCAGTTTTGCGCGGTGGTCGCGTTTTCCAGCAGGCGCAACCAGTTGAGTCCCATGATGTTGCGTACCTCGTCCTCGGCGAAGCCACGGTCGCGCAGGCCCTGGGCGATGACCGGGAAATCCCGGCTGTCGCGGAACCATTGCAGCGGTGACGGCCAGTGGGCGTTGTCCTTCGAGCCTTCGCCGTAGTCCTTGTCCTTGCTCCAGCGCCCGTTGCGCATCCATTCGAGCACTTGCAGGGGTTGTTGCTGGCACAGGTCGGTGCCGATGCCGATGTGCTCCACGCCCATCAGTTCGGCCGTGCTGGCGACCATGTCGCAGAACGATTCCAGGCTGCAGCCCGACGCACCCTTGAGGTGGAACGGGTAGGTGCTGAAACCGAGCAGGCCGCCGGACTCGGCAATCCCGCGCAGCACGGCGTTGGACTTGTTGCGCTTGGCGGCATGGAAGCTCGACGGGTTGGCGTGGGAGACGATCACCGGCCGGCTCGACAGTTCGATGGCTTCCAGGGTGCTGCGTTCGGCGCTGTGGGACATGTCGATGAGCATGCCGACGCGGTTCATCTCGCGGATGACCTGGCGGCCGAAGCGGCTGATGCCGTTGTCTTCGGTTTCATAACAGCCGCTGGCCAGCAGGCTCTGGTTGTTATAGGTCAGCTGCATGATCAACACGCCGAGCTGACGGAAGACCTCGACCAGGCTGATGTCGTCTTCGATGGGCGAGCAGTTCTGGAAGCCGAAGAAAATCCCGACGCGGCCTTCCTGATGCGCCAGGCGAATGTCCGAGGCCTCGCGCACCGGACGAATCAGCTCGGGCCAGGTTTCGAACCGGCGGTTCCATTCGCCAATGCGCGACAGGGTTTCCCGGGCGTTTTCGTGATAGGCGATGGTGGCGTGGACCGCGCTCAGGCCGCCAGCCTGCATCTGGCGGAAGATCTCTTCGTTCCAGTTGGAGTACTGCAGGCCATCGATCATCAATAAGTCGTGCATGGTGATCTCCCGTTCAAGGTCGCACGTAGGTGGTCTTGACCACGGTGTAGAACTCGCGGGCGTATTGCCCTTGCTCGCGCGGGCCGAAGCTGGAGGCTTTGCGGCCGCCGAACGGTACGTGGTAGTCGGTGCCGGCGGTGGGCAGGTTGACCATCACGCAACCGGTGCGGGCGCGGCGCTTGAAGTCGCTGGCATGACGCAGCGACTGGGTGATGATCCCGGCGGTCAGGCCGTATTCGGTGTCGTTCAACACCGCCAGGGCTTGCTCGAAGTCGCTCACGCGGATCACGCAGGCAATCGGCCCGAACACTTCTTCGCGGTTGATGCGCATCTGGTTGGTGGTATTGATGAACAGCGCGGGGCGCATGTAGTGCCCGGCCGGTTCCAGGGCGAGCAACTCGCCGCCTTCGACCAGGGTGGCGCCATCTTCCTTGGCCAGGTTCAGGTAATGAAGGTTCTGTTCCAGTTGGCGGGCCTCGGCGACCGGGCCGATCTGCACACCTTTTTCAAGGGCATGGCCGACCTTCAACTGGCGCATGCGCGCGACCAATGCCTCGACAAAACGGTCATGGATGCCGTCGCAGACGATCAGGCGCGATGAGGCGGTGCACTTTTGCCCGGTACCGAAGAAGGCACCGTTCAGTGCGCATTCCACGGCGATGTCGAGGTCGGCATCGTCGAGCACCACCAGGGCGTTCTTGCTGCCCATCTCCAGTTGGCAGCGCACCAGGTTGCCGGCGGTGGCCACCGCGACGCGGCGACCGGTCTGCAGTGAGCCGGTGAACGTCAGCGCATCGATATCGGCCGACTGGATCAGGCTTTCGCCGACCACGCTGCCGCTGCCCATCACCAGGTTGAAGGTGCCCGGGGGCAGGGGCTGGCGGCTGATGATTTCGGTCAGCGCCCAGGCGCTGGCAGGCACCAGGTTGGCCGGCTTGAACACCACGGCGTTACCGAAGGCCAGGGCCGGGGCGATCTTCCACGCGGCGGTGGCCATGGGGAAGTTCCACGGGGTGATGATGCCGACCACGCCCACTGGTTCGCGATGGACTTCGATGTCGATTCCCGGGCGAACCGAGGCAGCCGTCTCGCCCATCTGGCGCAACACTTCGGCGGCGTAGTAGTGGAAGAATTGCGCGCTGCGATGGACTTCGCCAATGCCTTCGGCCAGTGGCTTGCCTTCTTCGCGTGAGAGCAGTGCGCCGAGTTCGTCCTTGCGCGCGATCAGCTCGTTGCCGATGGCCATGAGGATTTGCTGGCGCTGTTCCAGGCCGCTGGCCGCCCATTGCGGCTGGGCGTCACAGGCGGCCGCGATGGCGTCCAGGGTCTGTTCGGCGCTGGCCTGATGGTAGTGCCCGATCAGGTCTTCGACGTCCGAAGGGCTGTGGTTGGCGATTAGATCCGGGCCTTCGCACCAGTTGCCGCCAATGTAGTTTTTGCAGGGTTGCAGTGCCATGGGAACCTCCGATTGCGTTGGTCCCATCTTGAGAGTATTACTCTGCAAATAAAAATTAATAATAAATATGAAATGATAAGGAAAACTAACCGTGTTGCCCGAGCTTAAGATCACTCAACTGCGTTATTTCGTCCTGGTCGCCCAGCTGAAAAGCTTCCACGGCGCGGCCCGGCAGGCTTATCGCACGCAACCGGCGTTGTCGTTGGCGGTGCGCGAGCTGGAGCAGAAGCTCGGCCAGCCGCTGTTCGAAAAGGGCGGTAAGACTGAGCTGACGCCGTTTGGCGCGCACTGTTTGCCGCTGTTCCAGGATTTGCTCGCCCATCACGATCGCATCGCCAGGGAAGTCAGCCTGTTGGCGCGGCACGAAATCGGTCAGGTGAGCATCGCCACGGTGCCATCGGTGGCCAGCCGCTTGCTGCCGCACCTGCTCGCACGGTTTGTCAGCGAGCATCCGAAAATGCAGATCAGCATCCAGGACGGCAACGCCGACAGCGTGCAGCAGCTATTGGTCCAGGGGCAGGTGGACTTCGCCATCAGCAGCGTATGGGTGGCGGATGACAACATCGAGTTCGTGCCGATTCTCAGCGACCGCGTCGGGGTGGTCTGCCGGCATGATCATCCGCTGGTGGCCAACGTCGGGGCGCTGCACTGGTCCAGCCTGCAAGCCTATCCGCTGGTACGCAACGGCACCTCGCGCCTGCTGGCGGGCACGGAGGCGGAGGGCTTGCTCGACAGTAGCCTGTTGTTCGTCTCCAACATGATTTCGCTTATCGCGATGCTCGAGCAGGGCATCGGCATCACCACGCTGCCGTCCCTGGCGTTTCCCCAGGGCAACGAGCAGCTTGTATTTTTACCCTTGGCGGAGCCCAGGGTGGAACGCCAGATCGGCATCCTGTGCCGCAAGGGCCACAGCCTGTCGCCGGCCGCGGCTGAGTTGATGGGGTTTCTCAAGGCGCAGATGCAGATGAGCGAGCTGCAAGGTCAGTGACCTTCCAGAAGGCGACCTTAAGTACTGCATTGACCGTTCGGGCCCCTTCGCTGGCAAGCCAGCTCCTACAATGTTTTGCGCAGGGGTTTGGTCCGTGGTCGCCGCGGACCTGTAGGAGCCGGCTTGCCGGCGAAGGCGTCCTTGAATATTGCGCTGGCCTTTCGGGACTCTTCGCTGGCAAGCCAGCTTCTACAATGGTTTGCGCAGGGCGTTGGTCCGTGGCTGCCGCGGACCTGTAGGAGCCGGCTTGCCGGCGAAGGCCCCCTTGAATATTGCGCTGGCCTTTCGGGCCCCTTCGCTGGCAAGCCAGCTCCTACAATGGTTTGCGCAGGGCGTTGGTCCGTGGTTGCCGCGGACCTGTAGGAGCCGGCTTGCCGGCGAAGGCGTCCTTGAACATTGCGCTGGCCTTTCGGGACTCTTCGCTGGCAAGCCAGCTCCTACAGTGGTTTGCGCAGGGCGTTGGTCTGTGGTCGCCGCGGCCCTGTAGGAGCCGGCTTGCCGGCGAAGGCGTCCCTGAATATTGCGCTGGCCTTTCGGGCCCCTTCGCTGGCAAGCCAGCTCCTACAATGGTTTGCGCAGGGCGTTGGTCCGTGGTCGCCGCGGACCTGTAGGAGCCGGCTTGCCGGCGAAGGCGTCCTTGAATATTGCGCTGGCCTTTCGGGACTCTTCGCTGGCAAGCCAGCTCCTACAATGATTTGCGCAGGGGTTTGGTCCGTGGTTGCCGCGGACCTGTAGGAGCCGGCTTGCCGGCGAAGGCGTCCTTGAATATTGCGCTGGCCTTTCGGGACTCTTCGCTGGCAAGCCAGCTCCTACAATGGTTTGCGCAGGGCGTTGGTCCGTGGTCGCCGCGGCCCTGTAGGAGCCGGCTTGCCGGCGAAGGCGTCCTTGAATATTGCGCTGGCCTTTCGGGACTCTTCGCTGGCAAGCCAGCTCCTACAGTGGTTTGCGCAGGGCGTTGGTCCGTGGTTGCCGCGGACCTGTAGGAGCCCGGCTTGCCGGCGATGGCGTCCTCGAATATTGCAGCGGGCTTTCGGGCCTCTTCGCTGGCAAGCCAGCTCCTATGGTTTGCGCAGGGCGTTGGTCCGTGGTCGCCGCGGACCTGTAGGAGCCGGCTTGCCGGCGCAGGCGTCCTTGAATATTGCGCTGGCCTTTCGGGACTCTTCGCTGGCAAGCCAGCTCCTACAGTGGTTTGCGCAGGGCGTTGGTCTTTGGTCGCCGCGGACCTGTAGGAGCCGGCTTGCCGGCGAAGGCGTCCTTGAATATTGCGCTGGCCTCATCGCTTGCAAGCCAGCGCCTACAAACCATCCTCCAGCGCCTCGAGGTATTCCGGGCTGTTGCTGATCGAATTGTGCCCGGTGCCCGCAATTACCTGCAGCGTTGCCACGCCCGCGGGGAAATGGCTGTAGAGGCGCCGGGTGCTTGCGCCTGGAATCACTTCGTCGTGTTCGGCGGCGATCAGGCGTGTTGGCACGGCGATATGTTCGGCGTAGCGCCAGGATTCGTATTTATCCTTCAATAGCCACTTCACCGGAAACCAACGGAACTGCCGCTCGGCCAGTTCCTCCAGGCTGTTGTACGGCGTGATCAGCAGCAGTTTCGCCGCCGGCCGAGAACTGGCCAGGCGCACCGCGACCCCCGAACCCAGGCTGCGTCCGACCACGGCAATCTGCGGGTGGTCGGCATAGACCTTGTCGAACAGGGCCATGGCATCGTGGGCAATCGCCTCTTCCGAAGGTGACCCGGAGCTGCCGCCGTAGCCACGGTAATGCAGCAGATACAGGGCATGGTCGGGGAAGGCCCGGGCGAAGTCCGGCAGGCTGCGCGAGACGTCCTCGGCATTGCCACCGAAGTAGATCAGTGCCTTGGGGCCGTCATGCGCGCGCACCGACACCAGCACCTGCGCCTCGTCCACGGGCAAGGTCAGCAGCGTGTCGGGTGAGTCGACGGCCCGGGGTTGCGGGTAGTAGATGAGCGCGCGCTGGAAGACGAACAGGGCCGCGCAGAGCGCCAGGTACAGCGCAGGGGCGATGACGACGAGGAACACCAGGGTACGGGACATTCGGCTAACGTTAGTGGTCATTGACGGCTCCGTGGTGCTGTCAGAGTGTAGCTGGCGGTAAAGGAGGGCACCGATGCCCATCGCGCTCAAGTGGCTCAACGTAAAGCCTGCGGAAAGAGCAGCCCTGGCCCTGGGTTTCGCCTTCCACTTCTGCGTGCTGGCCAGCTATTACCTGGTACGGCCGTTGCGCGATGCCCTGGGCCTCGAAGGCGGCGTCGACCGGTTGCAGTGGTTGTTCACCGCCACGTTCGTGGTGATGCTGCTGATGGTGCCGGTGTTTGGCGCGCTGGCGTCGCGGCTGCCGGCCACGCGCTTCGTGCCGTTGATCTACCGCACGATTGCCGTGTCGATGCTGGTGTTTGGCCTGTTGATCGGCAACCGCGTCGCGCCGGTGACGGTCGGCCAGGTGTTTTTTGTCTGGATCAGCCTCTACAACCTGTTCATCGTCTCGATTTTCTGGAGCGTGCTGGTCGATCGCTTCTCCAGCGAGCAAGGCCGACGGCTGTTTGGCTGCATCGCGGCCGGCGGAACCCTTGGCACTTTCATCGGGCCCTTGCTGGCGGCGACCATGGCCACTCGTCTGGGCCCGCTGGCGTTGACCGTCGCTGCGGCGCTGCTGCTGGAGCTGGCGGTTCGTTGCTATCGGGGGCTGCTGGCGAGGACGCAAGCGCAGGCGGGTCATCACCTTTTGGACGAACGGCGCCTGGGCGGCAGCATGCTCGCCGGGATCACTCTCATCCTGCGTTCGCCGTATCTGTTGGGGCTGGTGGCCTTCATGCTGCTGCACACCAGCGCTGCGACTTTGTTGTATTTCGAGCAGGGACGGATCGTCACTGGCAGCTACGCTGATGTAGGCAGCAGGACGCAATTCTTCGCCCTGGTCGATTTGCTGGTGTCGGCGCTGACCCTGATCTGCCAGTTGCTGCTGACGGCGCCGGTGATTCGTCTGCTGGGCATCGGCGGCGCGCTGCTGGTCATGCCCCTGGCGACCGTCGTGGCGTTTAGCGTCATGGCCCTGGCGCCGGTGCCGGCCAGCGTGGCCCTGGCCCAGGGGCTGCGCCGCGCGGTGGAGTTCGGCATCGTGCGGCCGGCGCGGGAAGTGCTGTGGACGGTGGTCAGCCGGGAAGAGAAGTACAAGGCCAAGAACGTGATCGAAACCCTGGTCTATCGTGGAGGTGATGCCGCCAGTGGCTGGTTGTCGGCCGGGTTGACAGCCCTGGGCGCAGGCTTCGGCCTGGTCGCGCTGGCGGTCGTGCCGTTCGCGGGCGTATGGGGCGGGTTGTGCCTGTGGCTGGCCAGGCGCCAGGCGCGAATGGCCGACGCAGCACCACCGGGGAGGGAAACGTCATGAGCCATGGCCAAGGTTTTACCCGCAGGCAAATACTCACGCTGGCTGCCGCCGCATCGGCGGTCTTCACGCTCGGCCCGAGCGGCGCGTCAACCTCGCCAGCGGCGGGAACAGGAGGCAAGACCATGATGACCCGCGTCATTCCTTCCAGCAAAGAGCCATTGCCCGCCGTCGGCCTGGGCACCTATCGCGGCTTCGACGTGGCGCCTTCGGACCCTGCCTACCGCAGCTTGTCCGCGGTGCTTGACGCCTTGTTCGAAAAGGGCGGCAAGGTCATCGACAGCTCGCCGATGTACGGCCGCGCCGAGCAGACCACCGGCGAGCTGCTGTCGATTCACGAGCCACGCTCGCCGGCATTCCTGGCGACCAAGGTGTGGACCCGGGGCCGCGAAGAAGGCATCGCGCAGATGGAGCAATCCTTCAAGCTGCTGCAGACCGATCGTATCGACCTGATGCAGATCCACAACCTGCTGGATTGGCAAACCCATCTGCCGACCCTGCGCGAGTGGAAGGAGGCAGGTCGCATTCGCTACATCGGTATCAGCCATTACACCGCGTCGGCCTATGACGAAGTGGAGGCGCTGCTCAAGGCCGAGCCACTGGATTTTTTGCAGATCAACTATGCGCTGGATGATCGCGCGGTGGAGAAGCGCATCCTGCCGTTGTGCCGCGACCGCGGCGTCGCGGTGATCTGCAACCGGCCGTTCGGCGGCGGTGGCCTGATCGCGCGGTTGCAGGGCAAACCCTTGCCCGGCTGGGCCGCACAAGTCGGGGTCAAGACCTGGCCGCCTTTGGCACTCAAATTCCTCTTGTCACATTCCGCGGTGACCTGCGTCATCCCTGGCACCGGCAACCCGCGCTACATGGCGGAAAACGCCAGCGCCGGTTTCGGCCCGATGCTGACCGATGCACAACGTCATCAACTGATCGCCCTGGTGGGGTAACCATGCACGAAAACGCTCAACAGAAACGCGCCCGCGTACTCGATCCGGTCGACCGGGTCACCGAAGTGATTTTCGGCCTGCTCATGGCCATGACGTTCACTGGAACGATCAGTGTGGCCACCGCCAATCAGGAGGAAGAACGCACGATGATGATCGCCGCGCTGGGCTGCAACCTGGCGTGGGGCCTGGCGGACGCGGTGATGTATCTGCTGCGCACGGTCATCGAGCGCACGCGCAACCGCAACTTGTTCAGCGGTTTGCGCGAGGGTCGCGATGCCAGCGCTGGGCAGGCGCTGATCGCCGATGCGCTGCCGCCACGGATTGCCCTGGCCGCCGGCGCCGAAGGCCTGGAAGCGTTACGCCAGCGCCTGATCCAGGCACCCGCCACGCCGCTGCAGCCGGCGCTGGGCCTGGATGACTTCAAGGGCGCGCTGGGCGTGTTCCTGTTGGTAGTGGTGGCGACCTTCCCGCTGGTGGTGCCCTTCCTGCTCCTCGATCAGACGGCGCTGGCGGTGCGCTTGTCCAACGCCATCGGCATCCTGGTGCTGTTCCTGGCGGGCTGGATCCTCGCCCGCTACGCCGGTGCCAGGCCGTGGCAGGGCGGGGTTGCCCTGGCCGTCCTCGGCGCCGCGCTGATCGCCGCGATCATTGCGCTGGGCGGCTGATCGATCGGCAATCGTCTCCTATACTGAGTCGCGTCAACAGGCAAGGCACCCATTTTCAATGCCGTCGCCAACGCTCACCCGCGCTGCGACAGCGTCCCCTGACCATCACTGCAAGGAGATCGAACATGGCAATCCGCATAGGCGATGAAGCGCCGGATTTCACGGCACAAACCACCGAAGGCACGCTCAACTTCCACCAATGGATCGGTGATGGCTGGGCCATCCTGTTTTCGCATCCCAAGGATTTCACCCCGGTGTGCACCACCGAACTGGGTTATCTGGCCAAACTCAAGCCGGAGTTCGACAAGCGCAACACCAAGATCCTCGGCCTGAGCATCGACCCGGTCAGTGATCACGAGAAATGGGTGGGTGACATCGAAGAAACCCAGGGCAGTGCCGTCAACTACCCGCTGATCGGCGACGAAAACCTGGTCGTGGCCAAGCTCTACGACATGATCCACCCCAATGCCAGCGGCGGCACGCGCACCGCGGTGGACAATGCCACGGTGCGCTCGGTGTTCCTGGTCGGCCCGGACAAGAAGATCAAGGCGATGCTGATCTACCCGATGAGCGCCGGGCGTAATTTCGATGAAGTGCTGCGTTTGCTTGACTCGTTGCAGCTCAACGCCAAGCACACCGTCGCCACGCCGGTGAACTGGCGGCCGGGGGAAGACGTGATCATTCCGACGTCGGTGTCCGACGAGGATGCGAAGAAGAAATACCCGGACGGCTTCAAGACCCTGAAACCGTATCTGCGCACGGTACCGCAACCGAAATAACCCCGGCCTTTGTGGGAGCTGGCCTGCCGGCGATGGCGTCCGTGAGATCGCCTTCGCCGGCAAGCCGGGCTCCTACAAGGGAGGGTGGCTCCGGCTTACCCCAGGTATTTGTGAAACCACCCCAACGTCCGCTCCCACGCCAGCTTCGCCGCCGCCTCGTCATAGCGCGGCGTGGAGTCGTTGTGAAAACCGTGATTGGCGCCGGGATAAATGTACGCTTCGTAGGTCTTGCCCCCGGCCTTCAACGCCTGTTCATAGGCGGGCCAGCCTTCGTTGATGCGCGTATCCAGCTCACCGTAGTGCAGCATCACCGGCGCCTTGATCCGCGGTACATCCTTGGCGTCCGCTTGCCGACCGTAGAACGACACCGCGGCGCCCAGTTCCGGGTAAGCCACGGCGGCCGCATTGGTGACTCCACCGCCATAACAGAAACCGGTGATGCCGACTTTGCCACTGGCGTCGGGGTGTTTCATCATCCACTCGACGGCAGCAAAGAAGTCGTTCATGAGCTTTTGCGGGTCGACCTTCTCCTGCAGCGCACGGCCCTTGTCGTCGTTGCCGGGGTAGCCGCCCACCGAGCTCAGGCCATCCGGGGCGAGGGCGACGAAACCGGCCTTGGCCAGGCGTCGCGCGACGTCTTCGATGTAAGGATTGAGCCCACGGTTTTCATGCACGACCACCACCGCAGGGGGCTTGCCGGCGGCTTTTGCCGGACGCACCAGATAGGCACGAACCTGCCCGTGGCCCTTGGGTGAGGGATATTGGACGTACTCGGCAATGATGTCCGGGTCGGTGAATTCGACCTGTTCGGCCAGGGCGTAGTCCGGGCTCAGGGACGCCAGCAGTGCACTGGCGGTCAAGCCACCCAGGGTGAACAGCGCGGCGCGGTCGAGAAACTCGCGCCGGTTGATCAGGCCATGGGCGTAGTAATCGTAGAGTTCCAACAGCTGTGGGGAAAAGTCTTTTGCAGTGAGACGTGTCATATAGGCGCTTCCTCTTCATCCAATAGAACGCGAACCTTGTAGGAGCGAGCTTGCTCGCGAAAAACCTGAGAGCACCGCGGGCTGTCAGGCTCCCCGCGTCATCGTTGACCTCCGTCGCGAGCAAGCTCGCTCCTACAGGGGGGCATGCCAAATTACAAACTCTGCGCCCCGGCCTTCGCCACCTGCGCATCCTGCTCGGCCTTGACCCCGGACACCCCGACCGCACCGACCACCTGGCCGTCGACCGTGATCGGCACCCCGCCTTCCAGTGAGGTCAGCAGCGGGGCCGAGAGAAAGGCCGTGCGCCCGCCATTGACCATCTCTTCATAGCCTTTGGATTCCCGCCGCCCCAGGGCCGAGGTGCGGGCTTTTTCGGTGGCGATGTAGGCACTGATGGGCGAGGCGCCATCGAGGCGTTCGAGGGCCAGGGGATGACCGCCGTCGTCGACCACCACAATGGTCACTGGCCATTGATTGTCCTGGGCTTCGGTGCGGGCGGCGGCGAGTATCCGGCTGACTTCGGCCTGGCTCAGGACGGCTTTGCTGTTCATGGGCATTCTCCATTGGGCGCTATTGGGACAGGGCGGCTTCGACCAGTTCGATCCAGTGCCGGACGGGGGTACGGCCCGCGCCGTCGAGGTGCGACTGACAGCCGATGTTGGCGGTGACGATGACTTCGGGGTAGCCGCTTTCCAGGGCATTCATCTTGTTGTCGCGCAGTTGCCGGGCCAGTTCCGGCTGGGTCAGCGAATAAGTGCCCGCCGAACCGCAGCACAAATGGCCGTCCGGTACTGTGGTGAGGTTGAAGCCCAGACGCATCAGTACCTTTTCGACCGCGCCACCGAGTTTTTGCGCGTGCTGCAAGGTGCAGGGGCAATGGAAGGCAACGCGATGGGCGTTATGGATGCCCAGCTGTTCCAGCGGTTCGGCGCGCAACACCTCCACCAGGTCCTTGGCCAGCGCGCTGACCTTCCTGGCCTTGTCGGCATAGACCGGGTCGCGCTCCAGCAGATGCCCGTAATCCTTGATGAACGCGCCGCAACCGCTGGCCGTTTGCACGATGGCCTCGGCGCCTTGTTCAATGCCCGGCCACCAGGCATCGATGTTGTGCCGGGCGCGATCGAGGCCGGCGGCCTGGGCGTCCAGGTGATAGTCCACGGCGCCGCAACAGCCGGCCTCGCGGGCCGGCATGACGCTGATGCCCAGGCGGTCCAGGACCCTGGCGGCGGCGACGTTGGTATTGGGCGACAGGCCGGGCTGCACGCAACCTTCGAGCATCAGCACCTGGCGGGCATGGCGCACGGCGGGGCGCTGCTTGGTCACCGGCAGGTTGCGCGGCAGCTTGCTTTGCAGCGCGCCGGGCAGCAGCGCGCGAAACACCTGGCCGCTGTTGACCAGGCGCTTGAACAGGTCCGGATGCGGTACCAGCGTGCGCAGCCCTTCGCGCAACAGACGCTGACCGAGCGGACGCGGTACCGCCGCATCGACAACGGCCCGGCCGATGTCCAGCAAGTTGTGGTAATCGACCCCCGAAGGGCAGGTGGTTTCGCAGTTGCGGCACGACAAGCAGCGATCCAGGTGTTGCTGGGTCTTCTGCGTCACCTCGTTGCCTTCCAGCACCTGCTTGATCAGGTAGATGCGCCCGCGCGGGCCATCCAGTTCATCGCCGAGTAACTGATAGGTCGGGCAGGTGGCGTTGCAGAAACCGCAATGCACACAGGTGCGCAGGATGCTGTCGGCTTCCTCGGCGCGGGGCAATTGGCGGGCGCGTTCGCTCAAGGTGGTCTGCATGATTCATAACTCCGCGTACAGACGTCCGGGGTTGAAGATGCCCTGGGGGTCGAGTTGCTGCTTGAGGCTCTTGTGGTAGCGCATCAATGCGTCGGGCAGCGGCTGGAAGGGCGTGTCCGTGAGCCCGTGGCTGTAGCAGGTGACGTGCCCGCCAGCCTCTTCGACGACCTGGCGAATGAACTTTGCCTCGGCGTCGGACTTGAGCCAGCGCTGAGCGCCGCCCCAGTCGATCAATTGCCGGCCGGGCAGGGACAGCCGTGGCGTGTTGTTGGGCACGGACAGGCGCCACAGGGGCTGGTCTTCATCGAAGAAGGCCAGGCGTTGTTCGTTGAGATCGGTCCAATACGAAGCGTCGAGCAACTCGCCGCCCAGGCGGTCATGGGCCGCCGCCACCGAACCTTCGCCACCCTCCAACCGCAGATGCAGGCGTTCACCGTCATGACACGCAGCGCTGATCGGCAGCGGTTGCTGGCCCCATTCCGCCAGGCGTAGCAGGGCATGTTCGGCGTTCATTTGCAGGCTGATGCTCAGGGCCTGCCGGGGCTTGGGCAACACCTTGAGCGAGACCTCGGTGATCAGGCCGAGGATGCCGTAACTGCCGGCCATCAGGCGCGACAGGTCGTAACCGGCGACGTTTTTCATGACCTCGCCACCAAAACGCAGGTGCTTGCCCAGGCCTGTGATCACCCGCGTGCCCAGGACGAAATCCCTGACCGACCCCGACCACGGCCGACGCGGCCCCGACAGCCCGCAGGCGATCATGCCGCCGACGGTGGCATCGTCGCCAAAGGAGGGCGGTTCGCAGGGCAACATCTGCTGCGCGGCGTCCAGCACCTTCGCCAGTTCCGCCAGTGGCGTGCCGCAGCGCACAGTGATTACAAGCTCCGTCGGGTCGTAGCTGACAATGCCCCGGTGCGATCGTGTATCGAGTATTTCGCCCGCCGTCACCCGTCCCAGGAACGCCTTGGTATTGGCCCCCTGGATGCGCAGCGGCGTGGCGTTCGCCAACGCCTGGTTGACCTGCTCCTGCAGCGCGCTGCTGTCATCGAGATCGGCAGTTTCCTGCATCAGAAGCGCTCCAGGTCAGGGAAGGGCAGTTGGCCTGCGTGCACATGCATGGCGCCAAACTCGGCGCAGCGGTGCAGGGTCGGTATGTTCTTGCCAGGATTGAGCAGGCCGCCGGGGTCGAACGCCGCCTTGACCGCGTGGAACAGGGTCAACTCATCGCTGTTGAACTGCGCGCACATCTGGTTGATCTTTTCCCGGCCGACGCCGTGCTCACCGGTAATGCTGCCGCCGACCTTCACGCACAGCTCGAGGATCTTCCCACCCAGGGCTTCGGCGCGGTTCAGTTCGCCAGGCGTATTGGCATCGAACAGGATCAGCGGGTGCATGTTGCCGTCGCCGGCATGGAACACGTTGGCCACCCGCAGGCCGTACTCGGCCGAAAGGCTGGCGATGGCCTTGAGCACACCGGGCAGCTCGCGGCGCGGGATGGTGCCGTCCATGCAGTAGTAATCCGGCGACAATCGGCCCACCGCCGGAAAGGCGTTCTTGCGCCCGGCCCAGAAGCGCACGCGCTCGGCCTCATCCTTGGCCTGGCGCACTTCGGTGGCGCCAGCCTGTTGCAACACCTGGCGCACGCGGTCGCAATCGTCACGCACGTCGGCTTCGACGCCGTCGAGTTCGCACAAAAGGATGGCTTCGGCCTCCACCGGGTAACCGGCGTGGATGAAGTCTTCGGCGGCGCGGATGGCCAAGTTGTCCATCATCTCCAGGCCACCGGGAATGATGCCGGCGGCAATGATGTCGCCGACGGCGCGACCGGCCTTTTCCACGGAGTCGAACGCCGCCAACAGCACCTTGGCCGACTGCGGTTTGGGCAGCAGCTTGACCGTGACCTCGGTGATCACCCCGAGCATGCCTTCGGAGCCGGTGAACAAGGCCAGCAGGTCCAGGCCAGGCGAGTCCAGGGCGTCGGAGCCCAGGGTCAGGTGTTCGCCGTCGACGGTAAGGATGTCCACCTTGAGCAGGTTATGCACGGTCAGGCCGTATTTCAGGCAATGCACGCCGCCGGCGTTTTCGGCGACGTTACCGCCGATGGAGCAGGCAATTTGCGAAGAAGGGTCGGGCGCGTAGTACAGGTCGAACGGTGCGGCGGCCTGGGAAATCGCCAGGTTGCGCACCCCAGGTTGAACCCTGGCGGTGCGGGCGGCGGGGTCGATCTGCAGGATCTGGTTGAAGCGGGCCATCACCAGCAGCACGCCTTTTTCCAGGGGCAAGGCGCCGCCGGACAGCCCGGTGCCGGCGCCCCGGGCGACGACCGCTACCCGGCGCTCATGACATAGGCGCAACACGCCCTGGACCTGGGCAATGTCCCGCGGCAGCACCACCAGCATCGGCGTGGTGCGGTAGGCGCTGAGCCCGTCGCATTCGTATGGCTTGAGTTCTTCCTGCTGGTGCAGGATCTCCAGATCGGGCAGCTGCGTGCGCAAGGCCTGCAACAGCGCGCTCTTGTCGACCATTGGCAACGCGCCATCAACGCGTTCATCGTAAAGAATGTTCATAGTCGTTTTACGATACTCCGTTCATGAAAGCCCGGGCCAGTGCCCGTATTGCTGTTCATATTGTAGGAGCGAGCTTGCTCGCGATGAACTCAACAGCGCCGCGTTTAGCCCGCAAACACGCGTTATCGTTGACGACCATCGCGAGCAAGCTCGCTCCTACAGTGGACAGCATTAGGGCCAGTGCCCGGGATTTTCAACAGAGTTGCGCGAGCAACCCGGGCTGTGCCGATCAGTGGCCGCCCACCACCATATGACTGAACGGCGCGACATAGGCCTGCAATGTCACCAGGCCACCGACCAGGATCGCCAGGACGATCGAGTGGAAAAACACATAACGCAGGATTTCCCCTTCATGGCCGTACCAGCGGGTGGCGGTGGAGGCGACCACGATCGACTGGGCGTCGACCATCTTGCCCATCACCCCGCCGGAACTGTTGGCGGCGGCCATCAACACCGGGCTGAGCCCCAGTTGCTCGGCGGTCACCTTCTGCAAACCGCCGAACAGCACGTTGGACGCGGTGTCCGAGCCGGTCAGGGCCACGCCGAGCCAGCCCAGCAGGGTGCCGAACATCGGATAGAAAATCCCGGTCGCGGCAAAGGCCAGGCCCATGGTCGCGTCCAGCCCCGAGTAGCGGGTGAGGAACCCCAGGGCCAGCATCGCGGTAATGGTGATCAACGAGTAGCGCACCACCCACAGTGTTCGCAGGTATTGGTGAATCAGTTGCGGGATGGAGTAGCCCATCAACAGCCCGCCGAGGATCGCCGACAGCAGGATGCCGGTGCCGGTGCTGGTGAACCAGGTGAACTTGTAGATCGCTTCTTCGGTTTTCGGCGCAGGCACCACGGGCGGAACCTTTTCGATCTGCTGGTGAATCGTGGTGAAGGTCAGGGTCGGGGCGAAAATCGGGTTGGCCTCGCGCAGCGGTTTACCCTGGGGATCCAGTTTCGCCGTGCTGGTGGCCGGATCGATCGCGGGGCGGGTGTCGAACATGTTCTTGAAGCCCTGGGTGCCCCAGGCGAACACGAAGACGGTGAGGATGATCCACGGCATCCAGGCGCGCATCACCGCGGGCTTGGCGTCGCTGGCAAAGGCCGCACTGGCGACCGGTTTTTCGTCGTGTTCCTCGGCGATCGCCGAGTTGTCGACGCGCCCGGACAGGGCGGCGGAGGTGTGCACCGTGGCCGGTTTCCACACTTTCAGGAATCCTGTCAGGCAGGCCATGGAAATCAGCGCGGCGATCACGTCCACCAGCATCGGCCCGTGATAGTTGGACACGACGAACTGCGGAATGGCAAAACTGACCCCGGCAATCAGGATCGCCGGCCAGATTTCCAGCATCTTGCGCCAGCCGGCAAAGGCCCAGATCAGCCAGAACGGCACGATCACCGAGAAGAACGGCAGTTGCCGACCGACCATCATCGACAGCTCCATTTCATCCAGCCCTGTGACCTTGGCCAGGGTGATGATCGGCGTGCCCAGGGCACCGAAGGCCACGGGGGCGGTGTTGGCGATCAGCGCCAGGCCCGAGGCGGCCAGCGGTGAGAAGCCCAGGCCAATGAGGATCGCTCCGGTCACCGCCACCGGTGTACCGAACCCCGCCGCGCCCTCGAAGAAGGCGCCGAAGCAGAAGGCGATCAGCAGCAATTGCAGGCGACGATCGTCGGTGATCCGTGCCAGGGAGTCCTGCAACACTTTGAACGAGCCGTTCTCGGTCGTCAGCCGGTGCAGGAAAATGATGTTCAACACAATCCAGCCGATCGGCAGCAAGCCGTTTGCGGCACCGTACAGCGCAGCCGACCCGGCCATGCCGGCGGGCATATCAAAGGCGAAAATCGCGATCACCAGGGCCGAGGCCAGGGCCATCAGTGCCGCCAGGTGTGCCTTGACATGGAAGAACGCCAGGGCTGCGAGCATTACCACCACCGGCACGGCGGCCATGAGGGTCGAAAGCACCGGGTTGTTGAACGGATCGTAGATTTGCTGCCAGACCATGTTCCACCTCTGCTTTTTATTGTTGGATGCGCAGCCCCTTGGGGGGGAGGTGGCCTGTAGTATAGGTGGCATTGCGCCGCTGTCAGGGCGTCTTTACCGGCGCTGTGCAGGCGCCTGAGCTAGCATTGCCGATAGGTCCAAAACTGCCACGGGAGGAAAACCGCAATGACTGAGCGCCATCTGGAGCACAAGGAGACGCTTTCGAACGGATGCAGCATCAAGGTCAAGGCCGAGATACTGAAGGACGGCTCCCTGGGCATGTTCATCGGAGTCTACCGACCGGATGGCACGGCCATCGACGAAAACCACGATCCCAAGCCGCATATGCTGGACATGGAAGCGGCGATGGACTGGGGGATCGACATTGCCAAGGGGATTGGCAATAGCCAGAGGACGCTTTAGCGCAAGGCTGGGGATTTGCGGTGATGCCATCGCCAGCAGGCTGGCTCCCACAGCCAAATTGTGGGAGCCAGCCTGCTGGCGATGGTTTTTAATGCTTGAACATCACATGCCGCACGACGGTGTAGTCCTCCAGCCCATACATCGACATGTCCTTGCCATACCCGGACAGCTTCTGCCCGCCATGGGGCATCTCGCTGACCAGCATGAAATGCGTGTTCACCCAGGTGCAGCCGTACTGCAAGCGCGCCGACAGGCGATGCGCACGACCGACGTCGGCGGTCCATACCGATGACGCCAGGCCGTAGTCCGAGTCGTTGGCCCAGCCCAGCACCTGCGCCTCATCGGTGAATCTGGTCACCGACACCACTGGCCCGAACACTTCGCGCCGCACGA